>JBEQAM010000042.1:0-1526 GCA_041640375.1 Rehaibacterium sp.
AGCCTGCGCAATCTGTTGCCCGATGCCGCCCCCGAGGCGCGCGCCGAGTTGCACTGGCGGCTGGGCGCGCCGCTGGCGACGCTGGCGCTCGGCCTGCTCGCCCTGCCGCTGGCGCGCAGCGAGCCGCGCCAGCCGCGCTATGGCCGGGTGTTGTTCGCCCTGCTGGCCTATCTGCTCTACACCAACCTGCTGATCCTGTCCCGCGCCTGGCTGGGGAGCGGGCAGATCCCGCTCTGGCTCGGCGCCTGGTGGGTGCACGTGCCGGCTTTCGCGATCGGGGCGTGGCTGCTGCTCACCGACGGGCGGGTGGCGCGGCCGCGGAGGGCGCGCACGTGACACTGCGCCCGCGCATCCACGACCTGTACGTCGCCAAGGCGGTGCTGCTGTCGCTGGCGGCGGCCTGGGGCGTGCTGCTCGGCTTCGACCTGATCATCGCCTTCGCCGACGCGCTGAACTCGGTCGGCGAGGGCGGCTACACCGCAGGGCACGCCGTGCTGTACACGCTCAACACGCTGCCGCGGCGGGCCTATACCCTGTTCCCGACCGCCGCGGTGATCGGCTGCCTGCTCGGCCTGGGCGGCCTGGCCGCGACCTCCGAGCTGACCGCGCTGCGCGCGGCCGGCCTGTCGCGACTGCGCATCTGCGTGGGCGCGGCGTTGGCACTGGGCGTGGTCACCGCCGGCATGGTGGTGGTCGGCGAGACCGCCGGCCCCGAGGGCGACCAGCGCGCGCAGGCGCTGGCCACCGCCGCCAAGTCGCGCGACATGATCCTGGCCCGCTTCTCCGGCCTGTGGGCGCGCGAGGGCGATGTCTTCCTCAACGCCCGCACCGGCGTGCAGCGCGGCCGCAGCGGCGAGGGCTGGGTCGAGCTGGAGGATGTGCGCCTGTACGAGTTCTCGCCCGACGGCCGGCTGGTGTCGCTGGCGCAGGCGCGTATCGCCGAGCACCGCGCCGGCGAGTGGACCCTGCGCGACGTGCGCCGCACCCGCTTCGGCGAGCGCGAGGCGACGCTGGAGGCGCGGGCCGAGGAGCGCTGGGCCTCCTCGCTCGACGCGGGGACGCTGGCCGCCAGCATGATCCGTCCGCGCTACCTGACCACCGCCCAGCTCGGCGCCACCATCGAACACATGCGGCGCAACGGCATCGACCCCGGCCCTTACGCGGTCGCCTACTGGGAGCGCTGGTTCTACCCGCTGAACGTGCTGGCGCTGTGCCTGGCGGCGATGCCGTTCGCCTTCGGGCAATTGCGTTCGGGCGGCTTCGGCAAGCGGCTGTTCGCCGGCATCGTGTTCGGCCTGAGCTTCTTCCTGCTGGAGCGGCTGGCGGTGAATCTGGCCAGCGTCTATCGCATCGACCTGCGCCTGGCCTACCTGCTGCCGCCCTTGCTGGTGCTGGCGACCAGTTGGCTGCTGTTCCACCGGCGCGTCTGAGCCGGTCGCGGCCTGCGCCGCCTATCCTCGTCCGGGTTCGGGCAGGCGCACCAGCAGGGTGTCGGCGGCCAGGTCGTGCAGACCGCGCCGTTCGCC
>JBEQAM010000042.1:1536-10992 GCA_041640375.1 Rehaibacterium sp.
CGTCGATCAGGCTCCACAGCAGCGCCAGCCCAAGCGTGAGGCTGGCGACCGCATAGCGCCGCCACAGCATGGCCACGCTGGCGGGGCGGCCGTCGGCGGCGACCACTTTCAGCCGCCATGGCCGCATCCCGAGGGTCTGGCCCCCGCGCCGCCACGACAGCACCGCGTAGGCGCCGGTCACCGCCCACAGCAGGGCCAGCTCCAGCCAGGCGCCGAGGCTGCCGGGCGTCACCGGCACGCCGCCGCGCAGGGCGTAGACCACGGCGCTGGTCAGGAGCCAGATCGCCAGTGCCGGCAGGGTGTCGTAAACCAGGGCGAGCAGGCGCCAGCCCAGATGGGCGGGGCGGGCGGCGGTGTCGGGCGGCGCAGTCATCGCGACAGGATAGCGGCTAAGCTTGCGGCCATGCCTGCCGCCACTGCCGCCGATCGCCGCCTGCGCGCCCGGGCGATGCCACCGCCGCCTGCGCCCGATCAGCGTCTGATCGGCGATGTACTCGACCGGATGTGGGCGGAGGCCGGTCTTTCCCGGTCGACCCTGGCCAGTTACCGGCGCGATCTGGAAGGCTTGGCGCGCTGGTGGGGCGGGCGTGACGGCGGGCTGCGCGGAGTCGGTCGCGAGGCGCTGTTCGCCTATCTGGCCGAACGCACTGCGCAGGGCTATTCCGCCCGCAGCAACGCCCGTCTGCTGTCGGCCTTGCGTGCCTTCTACGGCCAGTTGCTACGGCATGGCGAGATCGCCGTCGATCCGACCGCCCGGCTCGACCCGCCCAAGTTGCGCAAGGCCCTGCCCAAGGCACTGTCCGAAAGCGAGGTCGAGGCCCTGCTTCTGGCGCCCGACATCGATACCCCGCTGGGCCTGCGCGACCGCGCCATGCTCGAACTCATGTACGCCACCGGCCTGCGCGTGAGCGAACTGGTTGGCCTGCCGGCGTTGGCGGTCAACCTGCGTCAGGGGGTGCTGCGGGTGCTCGGCAAGGGCGGCAAGGAGCGGCTGGTGCCGCTGGGCGAGGAGGCACAGCACTGGCTGGAGCGCTATCTGGCCGAAGCGCGGCCGGTGTTGGCCGGGGCGCGCGCGCCGGCGCCGCTGTTCCTCAGCCGGTATGGCAAGGCGCCGAGCCGGCAGCAGTTCTGGAACACGGTGAAGGCCTGCGCCCTGCGCGCCGGCCTCGACCCGGCGCGGATCAGCCCGCACGGCCTGCGCCACAGTTTCGCCACCCACCTGCTCAACCGCGGCGCCGACCTGCGCGCCTTGCAGATGCTGCTCGGCCACAGCTCGCTCTCGACCACCCAGATCTACACCCTGGTGGCGAAGGAGGAGCTCAAGCGGCTGCACGAGCGACATCATCCGCGCGGGTGAGGGGCGATTCGAGTCCTGGGTCTCGACCCACCCCTGTGCCACAATGCATGGAACCCTGCGGGCCGCCCGCTGTCACACCGGCCCAGACCGACGCTTTCGTAAGGATCCACCGATGAACCGCCTGCTTGCCGCCGCCCTGGTCGGCGCCCTGAGTATCACCGCCTGCGCCGCCGACCAGTCCGAGGGCGCGCGCGCGGCGCCGGCTGCCGCGTCGGCCGCCGGGGGCGAGGCCGTCATCCGGCAGGCGCTGGAAACGCTGGTCCCCGATGTCAAGGTCGACAGCATCCAGCCGTCGCCGATCGCCGGGTTCCGCGAGGTGGTGCTGTCCGGGCAGGTGCTCTACGTCTCCGAGGACGGCAAGTACCTGATCCAGGGCACCCTGTTCGACATCGCCACCCGCACCGACCTCACCGAGGCGACCCGCGCCGGCATCCGCCGCGAGGCGCTGGCCAAGGTCGGCCCCGAGCAGCGCATCGTGTTCGCGCCGGCCGAACGCAAGCACACGGTGACCGTCTTCACCGACATCGACTGCGGCTACTGCCGCCGCCTGCACCAGCAGATCAAGGAGTACAACGAGCTCGGCATCGCGGTGGAATACCTGTTCTTCCCGCGCGCCGGCATCGGCTCGGAGAGCTTCCAGAAGGCGGTGTCGGTATGGTGCGCCGACGATCGCCAGCAGGCGATGACCCAGGCCAAGAACGGCATCGAGATCCCCCGGCGCGAGTGCACCAATCCGGTCGCCAGCGACTTCGCCCTCGGCCAGCAGATCGGGGTGGACGGCACCCCGGCCATCTACACCGGCGAGGGCGCCTACATCGGCGGCTACCTGAGCCCGCAGCAGATGCTGCAGCGGCTGGATCAGCTGGCGGCGCGCCGGGCCGCACGCTGAATCCCGGCCCACGCGGCCCCGGCGCGAACCGGCCGGGGCCCGCGCCGGGGCCGGTCATCCGGTATCATTTGCGCCCCGTCGATCACGGATCTTCCGCGGAAATGATCGCTCTCGAGGGCCAGCCGGCCCTGTCGCCGTTCCGGCGCGACCGCCTGCACTCCCGTCTCCAGTCCCTCGTCCCCGGCGCCATCGTCACCGACAGCCGGCATGTCTATTTCGTCGATCCCGAGCCGGGCGCCGTACCCGACCGCCAGGTGCTGGCGCGCATCCTCGAAGGCGGCTACGACAGCGTGCCGGCCGCCGCCGGCAGCCTGAGCCTGTTCGTGGTGCCGCGGCTGGGCACGGTCTCGCCCTGGGCCAGCAAGGCCACCGAGATCCTGCGTGGCGCCGAGCTGCCGGTCCGCCGGGTCGAGCGCGGCCTGCGGCTGGACATCGCCGGCCTGCCGGCGCCCGGTTCGGCCGAATTCGCCGCGGTGGCGAAACGGCTGCACGACCCGATGACGCAGTCGCTGCTGACCTCACGCGAGGAGGCCGCGAAGCTGTTCATCGCCCCGCCGGCCGGCGCGCTCGAGCGCATCCCGCTCGCCGCCCTGCGCGAGGCCAACGCCCGCCTCGGCCTGGCACTGAGCGAGGACGAGATCGAATACCTCCAAGCCCGCTACGGCGAGCTCGGCCGCGACCCCAGCGACGCCGAGCTGATGATGTTCGCGCAGGCCAACTCCGAGCACTGCCGGCACAAGATCTTCAACGCCAGCTACCGTATCGACGGCGAGGACAAGCCGCTGTCGCTGTTCAGGATGATCCGCCACACCCACGCGCAGGCGCCGCAGCTCACGCTGACCGCCTACGCCGACAACGCGGCGGTGATCGAGGGCTTCGACGGCCGCCGCTTCCGCCCCGGCGACGACGGCGTGTACCGCGCCGAAGAGATCACCCCGTCGGCGTTCGCGATCAAGGTCGAGACGCACAACCATCCGACCGCGATCTCGCCCTATCCGGGCGCCTCCACCGGCGCCGGCGGCGAGATCCGCGACGAGGGCGCCACCGGCCGCGCCGGCAAGCCCAAGGCGGGCCTGACCGGCTTTTCCGTGTCGCACCTGCGCATCCCGACCCTGCCGCAGCCCTGGGAGCGACCGCGTCCGCTCAACCCGCGCATGGCCACCGCGCTGGAGATCATGCTCGACGGCCCGATCGGCGCGGCGGCGTTCAACAACGAGTTCGGCCGGCCGGCGCTGGCCGGCTACTTCCGCAGCTTCGAGCTGGCTACCGACACGCCGGGCCTGACCCGCGCCTACGACAAGCCGATCATGCTGGCCGGCGGCCTGGGCGCGATCGACCGTTGCCAGGTGCAGAAGCTGCGACTGCGGCCGGGTGACGCGGTGGTGGTGCTGGGCGGCCCGGCGATGCTGATCGGCCTGGGCGGCGGCGCGGCCAGCTCGGTCGCCTCCGGTCAGAGTTCCGAGGCGCTCGACTTCGCCTCGGTGCAGCGCGACAACCCCGAGATGCAGCGCCGCTGCCAGGAAGTGCTGGATCGCTGCGCCGCGCTCGGCGAGCGCAATCCGATCCTGAGCGCCCACGATGTCGGCGCCGGCGGCCTGTCCAACGCCATCCCCGAGTTGCTGCACGACTCCCGCGTCGGCGGCCGGATCGACATCGCCAAGATCCCGCGCGTGGACCCCTCGCTGTCGCCGATGCAGCTGTGGTGCAACGAGTCGCAGGAGCGCTACGTGCTCGGCGTTGCCGCCGACCGTCTCGCCGAGTTCGAGGCGATCTGCGCCCGCGAGCGCTGCCCCTGCGCCGTGGTCGGCACCGTCACTGCCGAGGAGCGGCTGGTGCTGGCGGATCTTTCCACTTCTCCGGATCCCGGCGCCGCCGCCATCGACATCCCGATGGACGTCCTCTTCGGCAAGGCGCCGAAGATGCACCGCGACACCCGGCGCCCGCCGCGCCCGCGCTGGCCGAAGCTGGACACTGCCGCGCTCGACCTGCGCGAAGCCGGCCTGCGCGTGCTGTCGCACCCGACCGTCGCGGCCAAGAACTTCCTCGTCACCATCGGTGACCGCACCGTCGGCGGCCTGTGTGCGCGCGACCAGATGGTCGGCCCATGGCAGCTGCCGCTGGCCGATTGCGCCATCACCCTCACCGACTTCGACGGTGTCGCCGGCGAGGCGATGGCGGTGGGCGAGCGCACCCCGCTGGCGCTGATCGACGCCGCCGCCTCGGCGCGCATGGCGGTGGGCGAGGCGATCACCAACCTCGCCGCCGCCCCGGTCGCGGCGCTGGAGGAGGTCAAGCTCTCGGCCAACTGGATGGCCGCCGCCGGCTTCGACGGCGAGGACGCGCTGCTGTACGACGCCGTGCACGCCGTCGCCATGGAGCTGTGCCCGGCGCTGGGCATCAGCATTCCGGTCGGCAAGGACTCGCTGTCGATGCAGGCGCAATGGAGCGCGCCGGAAGGCCCGCAGAAGTCGGTGTCGCCGGTGTCGCTGATCGTCTCGGCCTTCGCCCGCGTCGGCGATGTGCGCGGCCAGCTGGTGCCGGTGCTCGATCGCGCAATCGAGTCGGAGCTGTGGCTGATCGGCCTGGGTGCCGGCCAGCGCCGCCTGGGCGGCTCGATCCTGGCCCAGGTCTACGATGCCTTCGGCGGCGTCCCGCCCGACCTCGACGAGCCCGAGCGCTTGAAGGACTTCTTCGACCTGATCCAGGCCGCGCGCGCCGACGGGCTGATCCGCGCCTACCACGACCGCAGCGACGGCGGCGCTTTTGCCGCGCTGTGCGAGATGGCCTTTGCTTCGCACTGCGGTCTGGAGATCAGTCTGGATGGCTGGGGCGAGGATCCGTTCAGCACGCTCTTCAACGAGGAGTTGGGCGCGGTGGTGCAGGTCGCGGTCGAGGACCGCGCCGCCTTCGCCGACCTGGTCGACCGCCACAACCTCACCCACTGTGCGCAGCGCATCGGCCGGCCGACCGCCTCGCCGCGCGTCCGCATCACCGCCGAGCGCGCGACCGTCGCCGAGTGGACCTGGCAGGAGCTGTTCGATGCCTGGTGGTCGGTTACCCATGCGATGCAGCGCCTGCGCGACAACCCCGAGTGCGCCGATGCCGAGCGCGAGGCGCGCCGGGATTTCGACGACCCGGGTCTGACCCCGCTGCTGACCTTCGATCCGGCCGAGGACGTGGCAGCCCCGTTCATCGGCACCGGCGCCAAGCCGCGTGTGGCGGTGCTGCGCGAGCAGGGCGTCAACGGCCAGATCGAGATGGCGGCGGCGTTCACCCGCGCCGGTTTCGAGGCGGTGGACGTGCACATGAGCGACCTGATCGCCGGCCGTATCGACCTGGCCGGCTTCAAGGGCCTGGCCGCCTGCGGCGGCTTCAGCTACGGCGACGTGCTCGGCGCCGGCCGCGGCTGGGCGATGTCGATCCTCGAACATGCCGCGCTGCGCGACGAGTTCGCGGTGTTCTTCGCCCGCCACGACACCTTCAGCCTGGGCGTGTGCAACGGTTGCCAGATGCTCAGCCAGCTCAAGGCGCTGATCCCCGGTGCCCAGCACTGGCCGGCGTTCCTGCGCAACCGCAGCGAGCAGTACGAAGCGCGGCTGGCTCTGCTCGAAGTGCAGGCCTCGCCGTCGATCTTCTTTCGCGGCATGGAGGGCGCGCGGATCCCGGTCGCCGTCGCCCACGGCGAAGGCCAGGCGCGTTTCGACAGTCCAGCCGACCTGGCCGCCGCGCGGGTCGCACTGCGCTTCGTCGATGGCCACGGCCACGTCGCCACGCGTTATCCCGCCAACCCCAACGGCTCGCCCGAGGGCATCACTGGCCTGACCTCCGAGGACGGCCGCGCCACCCTGCTGATGCCGCACCCCGAGCGCGTCTTCCGCAGCGTGCAGATGAGCTGGCGCCCGGCCGACTGGGGCGAGGACTCGCCGTGGCTGCGCATGTTCCGCAACGCACGGGTGTGGGTGGGGTGAGTCTGGCTTGCCGTTCGCGGCCGCTGGCGCCGCGATCGGTGTCCGGCCGGCATCGCCCATGACGCGCTGAATTGGCGTGATTTCGTCGATCGATCCGCCGGGATCGGGTTTCGCCCCACGGTGGCTGTCGCACCGTGGCGGGGCCATCAGGGGGCGGGAGATCGGATCGGCGCCATCGAGGACAGCAAGCCCGGCAGGTTGCCCTCGCCGGGGCGCTCCTGTGTCCGATGATGCGCGGCCGTCGCAAGGCCCGGCGCGAGAGAACGACGGGCCCGATCCGGGGCGGATCGGGCCCGCCGAGGCGCGGCAGGTGCCGGGGGCGTTCAGCGGAATTCGAACATCGCTGTGTGCACGCTGCCGTCCTTGAGCCTGACCGTCAGCAGCCGGCAGCCCTTCCAGCTGCGTTCGGTCTTCCAGACATAGACGTACTGATCGACTCCGGCGTCGTAATGCAGGCGGCTGTTGCCGGCGGTCACCGTCTCGGTGACCTCGTCGCCCGCGACGGCGCCGCAGGCCATGGCGGTGGACTTGGGGTAGCCCGGGGCGAAGATCTCCAGCCCCTGGTCGCCGCCGAGGCTGAACTTGAGCGGGATCGCGCTGCCGGCCTTGACGGCGTTGGTCTTCCCGTTCTCGACCGGCTTGAAGAACCCGGCGAAGCGGTAGGACACCGTGACCGTGAAGCTGCGGCTGGCCTGGTTGCCGCGGCTGTCCTGGGCCTGGCAGGTCACCGTGGTGTCGCCCATCCCGAAGCTGCTGCCGGACGACGGGCGGCAGGCAACCGGCACGGGGCCGTCGACGAGGTCAACGGCGGTTGGCGTTGCGTACTCGACCACGGCCTGCGAGCCGGATTCGGACACGACGGTGATGTCGGCCATCGGGTCGATCGCCGGTGGGGTGGTGTCGACCACCTGCACGTCGAAGGTCACCGGGCTGGCAGCGTTGCCGGCAGCGTCGGCCGCGGTGCAGGTCACCCCGGTGGTGCCGAGTGCGAAGGTGCTGCCGGAGGCCGGCAGGCAGGTCGCGACGCCGGAGCCGTCGACGATGTCGGAGGTCGCCGGGGCGGTGTAGTGGACGACCGCGCCATCCGGTCCGGTGGCCTCGACGCCGAGGATGTCGGCCATCGGGTCGATCGCCGGCGGGGTGGTGTCGACCACGGTCACGTCGAAGCTGGCGTCGGCGCTGTTGCCGGCAGCGTCGCTGGCGCTGCATTCCACGGTGGTGGTGCCGAGCGGGAAGGTGCTGCCGGAGGGCGGCGGGCAGTCCACCGGCACATTGCCGCTGACCAGGTCGGTGGCACTGACGGCGAAGCTGACGTCCGCGCCGGACGCCGAGGTGGCCTCGGCCGTGATCGGGTCGGGCACGTCGATCGCCGGCGGGGTGGTGTCGACCACGGTCACCTTGAAGCTGGCGCTGGCCTGGTTGCCGGCCGAGTCGTCGGCGCTGCAGGCCACCGTGGTCTCGCCGAGCGGGAAGAGGCTGCCCGACGGCGGCACGCAGCCGCTGGCGCCGATCTCGTACGGTTCGGCGTCGTCCACCGCGTCCTGCGCAGTGACGCTGAAGCCGACGCTGGCGCCGGCCGCGGAGGTGGCCTCGGCGGTGATGTCGGCGGGCACCGCGATGGCCGGCGGGGTGATGTCGAGGATCTGCACTTCGCACTCGTCGGTGGTGAAGGCGCCCTGATAGTCGGTGACGGTCAGTTCGAACGGCAGCACACCGAGCTGCTGGTAGCCGAGCTGCGGGGCGACGAACACGAACTGCGCCGGGTCGTTGCCGATGTCGACCACCGGCGGCGGGCCATGGAGCTGGGCCCAGGCATGACTGGCGATGCCGTCGTCGACATCGAAGGAGAGGCTGCCGTCGAGCGTGGCCTGCTGGCCTTCCTCGACGCTGTCCGGGCAGGTCGCGACCGCCACGGGCGGCGCGTTGACCCAGACCACGTTGACTTCGACATCGTCGATGCCGGTCAGAGCGCCGTCGGAAACGGTCAGCCGGAACTGCAACGTTTCGCCGGCGATGCCCACGTCGGGGGCGGTGAAGCTGGCGATCGCGCTGTTGGCGTTCTGGATGACGACCGGGGTGCCGAGGATCTGCGTCCAGGCATAGGTCAGCGGATCGCCATCGGGGTCGCTCGATCCGGCGCCGTCCAGCACCACCTCCTCACCCTCGTCCACGCTGCCGGGAACGGCGACGGCCACCGCCGTCGGCGGCAGGTTGACCACGACATCGGTGATGTTGATGTGGGTGGTCGCGGTGTCCGTGCGGGTGCCGCAGGTGACGGTCAGCCGGAAGGTCAGTGTTTCGCCGCTCGGGCCGACGTCGGGTGCGCTGAAGGTCGCTGTGGCCGTGTTCGGGTTGTTCAGGGTCACCGGCGTACCGGCGGTCTGCGCCCAGGCAAAGCCGAGGTTGGCGCTTGGCGTGGAGCTGGAGCCGTTGAGCGTGACGAGAGTCGGCTGACCGTTGGTCAGCTCGGGCACGGTCTGCGAGGCGGGAGTGATGCGTGCGTTGGGATTGCCGCTGCAGCTGCCGGCCTGGGCGAAGACCGGGGTCGAGAATGCGGAAGCGGTCAGCAGTGCCAGCACTGCCGGCCAGCGACGGCGTGCCGTCGTGATCGAGCGTTTCATGACGATGTCCCCCTGTGCTGCCATCCCGCACGGGGATGGTGGCGATCACGCTATGCGGGGGCAGGCTGCGGGTTCATCACCCAGATGGGGTAAGCCGGACGAATGGCCCGGCGGGTGGTCAGCTTTCGAGTCGGCGGCCGACCAGTGCGACCAGGCCCGCCTGGGTACGGGTGCCGGTCTTGAGCATCGCCGCCTTGAGCTGGGTACGAACCGTATGGATCGACTTGCCGGCATGGCGGGCCAGCGCCTCGACCGAGCCGGCGGCGTACAGGCCGAGCGCGATCTCGGCCTCCTTCGGCGTGAGCCCGAAGCGCTGGCAGAGCAGGTCGAGCGTGTCGGCGGAGGGGCCGCGCTCGCGGACCTCGACCAGCAGCATCCGCTCGGCGGGCAGGTCGAGCGTGGCGCAGGGCTCGATCGCATCGACGTGGACGATCAGGCTGCCGGCGGTTGCGCCGTCCCGGACTTCGACTGTCTGTGGGTAGCCCGGGCCCTGCAGCTGGGCCAGCCGCAGGGCGCGACCGAGCAGGGCGCCGGCCGGGGTGGCGGCGATCCGCAGCCGGTCGGCGTCGAGCGCCAGCGGCATGCCGGGCAGCAGCCGACGGCGCGCCGCGGCGTTGGCGA
>JBEQAM010000043.1:0-10974 GCA_041640375.1 Rehaibacterium sp.
CGGAGTTGCCCATCTGCCCGTCCGGCAGGCCGACGAAGCGGCCTTCGGTATGCACCAGCGTGTGCGGGCAGTCGGCGAGCAGGCGGTTCCAGTTCGGTGGATTGGCCTGGGCGATGGCGTTGTCGGTGGGATCCTCGCGATGGCCCCAGCCATCCAGGATCAGCAGCAGCACGGGCTTGGGTCGGGTCACGGTCATCCAGGCATTCCGGCACGGGCCGGCAGAATCGGAAAAAGAGATTGTATCGGAGCCGTTTAAACCGTCGTCGCGACGTCGGCATCGAAGTTCCGGACCGCATCCACCACCCGGAGGGACACCCGATGAAACGCATCCTGCTCGCCCTGGCCCTGAGCGTCGCCTGCGGCAGCCTCGCCGCCCAGGAAAGCATCAGTCGCTTGAACGGTGGCATCACCGCCGAGGCCGGAAAGCACTACGGCAAGCTGGACACCGTCAACGGCGCCATCCGCATCCGCGCCGGGGCGGTCGTGCATTCGGCCGAGACCGTCAATGGCGGCATCACCGTCGACGACGAAGCCCAGGCCGGCGCGCTGGAGACGGTCAACGGCGGCATCCGCCTGGGCGAGCGCGTACAGGTGGCCGGTAACGTGGCCACCGTCAACGGCGGCGTGCGGATCGACCGTAACAGCCGCATCGACGGCGACGTGCGCACCGTCAACGGCCGCATCGAGATGGAGGCGACCGAGGTCGCTGGCGGGCTGGAAACCGTCAATGGCGATGTCACGGTCGGCACCGGCTCGACGGTGCGCGGCGGGCTGACGGTGCGCAAGCCGACCGGCGGCCAGTCGCGCGCCCCGCGCGTGGTGATCGGCCCCGGCGCCAGCGTGCTGGGCGAGCTGGTGTTCGAGCGCGAGGTCGAGTTGTACGTGCACGAGCGCGCGCGCATCGGCAAGGTGGTCGGCGCCACGCCGCAGCGCTTCAGTGGTGATACACCGTAACAGTTATCCCCAGTGGCGTTTGCGTTCTGCATAGAATCCGGGGTTCCCCGTCCACGCTGGAGACCCCCGGATCATGCAACGCAGCCTGCTCGCCCTCGCCCTCGCCAGCCTCGCGCTGGCCGGCTGCTCGAAAGAAGAAGCGCCACCGCCGGCCGCCGAGGCGCCCGCGGTATCGCACGCCGCGCCGCCGCCGGTCAGCGATCACGGCTTCGGTCCGGAGATCTCGGCCGAGGATTTCGCCGCCCACGTCCAGACCCTGGCCTCCGACGCGTTCGAGGGCCGCGCCCCGGGCGGCCCGGGCGAACGCAGGACGATCGAATACATCCAGGCCCACTTCGAGCGTCTGGGCCTGCGGCCCGGCAACGGCGACAGCTGGCTGCAGGCGGTGCCGATGGTGGAAACCACCGCCGCGCCGGACACCGCGCTGACCCTGATCATGGGCGATCAGAGCCGTGACCTCGCCTTCGGCAAGCAGATGGTGATCGGCACCCGCACCGGCCAGCCGGAGATCGTCCTGGACCGCAGCGAGCTGGTTTTCGTCGGCTACGGCGTGCACGCGCCGGAGCTGGGCTGGAACGATTACGAAGGCCTCGACGTCAAGGGCAAGACCGTGGTCATGTTCGTCAACGACCCCGGCTTCCACACCGGCGACGAGAGCCTGTTCGAAGGCCGCCGCATGACCTACTACGGCCGCTGGACCTACAAGTTCGAGGAGGCCGCGCGCCAGGGCGCCGCCGCCGCGCTGATCGTCCACGACGATGCTGGCGCCGGCTACGGCTGGGGCGTGGTCGAGAACGGCTGGACCGGTCCGCAGTTCGACCTGCCCACCAGTGTCGACCCCGAGCCGCGCATCCCGCTGCAGGGCTGGATCACCCAGGAGGTCGCGCAGGCGCTGTTCGCCCATGCCGGTCTCGACCTGCAGGCGCAATACCAGGCCGCCAGCTCGCGCGACTTCAGGCCGGTACCGCTGAACGCCGCGATCAGCACCACGCTGCGCAGCAGCACCCGCGAGGCGGTGTCGAACAACGTGCTCGGCCTGCTGCCCGGCAGTACCCGCCCGGACGAGGTCGTCATCTACATGGCGCACTGGGACCACCTGGGCCGCAGCTTCGGCGGCGTCGGCGACCGCATCTTCAACGGCGCGGTGGACAACGCCACCGGCGTGGCCGGCATCCTCGAGATCGCCGAGATGTTCGCCACCCAGCCGGCGCCGGAGCGCTCGGTGCTGTTTTTGGCGGTGACGCTGGAGGAGTCCGGCCTGCTCGGCTCCAAGTACTACGCGTCGAACCCGGTGATCCCGCTGCACAAGACCGTGGCCACGATCAACATCGACGCCATCCAGCCGATCGGTCCGACCCGCGATTTCATCGTGGTCGGCAAGGGCAGCTCGGAGCTGGAGGACATCCTCGCCCCGATCGCCGCCGCGCAGGACCGCGTGCTGGTCGAGGAAAGCCAGCCGGAGGTCGGCTCGTATTTCCGCTCCGACCACTTCAACTTCGCCAAGGCTGGCGTGCCCTCGCTTTACGCCAAGGGCGGCGTCGACCACCGCGAGCGTGGCCGCGAGTACGGCATGGAGCTGGTGCGCGACTACACCGCCAACCGCTACCACAAGCCCGGCGACCACTTCGACCCGAGCTGGGACCTGCGCGGCATCGTCGAGGACCTCAATGCGCTCTACCAGGTCGGTCGGACGATCGTCGATTCCGATCGCTGGCCCAACTGGTACGAGGGCAACCCCTTCCGCGCCGCCCGCGAGGCGTCGCTGAAGGAGGCCGGCGCGAACTGATCGAGCGCGCCATCGTGATGAGGCGAGAACGGCGCCCGCGGGCGCCGTTTTCGTTGCCGGCCGCGACGCCACGCCAGGAGGTCGCTGTATCCGCGGGCTTTTCGCCGGCTTCCCGTGCCATCGGCCGGGAGCCCGGCGGCGGGCGGAAGTCGCGTCCGGCGACGTGGCGGCGATCCGCCTGCCGCATGGCCAGGGCGGGCGCCGTCCGTCGCTGTCGCACAGTGAGCCGCTCGGCGGAGGCGCCGGCCGCACCCGCGGCGATCGCGGTACGGCCGAGGATGCCCTGATCGGGTCGGGCATCCACCACCACGCCTGACACCGCCACAACAGCCTCGTTACTTGCGGGCATGATCGCCACGATGCGGGCGGATACCTGCACTCAGGGCGCATCCCCCGCGAAGCGGCGCAAGGCATCCGCCACCTCGCGCGGCCGCTCCATCGGCGGCATGTGCCCGCAGCCTTCGAGGATCACCGTCTGGCTGTGCGGCAAGCCGGCGGCGAACACGTCCGCCGCGCTGACGTCGATCACCCGATCCTGACGACACCACAGCAACAGCGTCGGCATCGTCACCTCATGCAGGCGCGCTTGGAGCAGGAAGGCCTGCGGCTCGCGGTGGCTGCGGTCGAGCACCGCGCGCTCGAAGTCGAGACTGGCGCGGCGGCGCCGCGCCAGCGCTTCATCGGCTGGCCACGGCACGAACGGCGGCTCACTGAAGACCAGCGCCAGGTAGCGGTGCAGCGAGGCGCGGTCGGTGACCGCGAAGGGGTGTTCGCCGGCCAGCACGCGGCGGGCGAAGTCGTTCATTTCGAAGCGTACGCCGGCAGCCGACATCAGCACCAGCCGCGGGACGCGTCGGGGGTGCGCGGCGGCGGTCAGGCCGGCGGTGAAGCCGCCCATCGAGTGCCCGACCAGCAGCGCGACCGGCGCATCGAGCGCCGCGAGGAACGCGGCCAGGCGTTCGGCCTGCGCCTGCACGCCGTAGTCGGCATCGGGCTGGCGTTCGCTGTCGTTCCAGCCGGGCAGGTCGGGCGCGATCAGCCGGTACTCGCCGCGCAGCTCGCGCATCAGCGGCAGCCAGCCCTCCTTGAGGCCGGTGAAGCCGTGCACCAGCACGACCAGCGGCGCATCGGCCCGGCCGCTCTCCAGATACACCCAGCGATGGCCGGCGGCATCGAGCGTTTTTTCCTGCGCGCCGGCCAGCCAGCGCAGGCGGGCGTATTCGGCTTCCAGCACCCACTCCGGCCGCAGCAGGGCGACGATCAGGCCGGCCGCGAGCAGCGCGGCCGCGCCGGCGAGCAGGAGGCGTCCTGCGCGCCGGCGCACCGGCTCACTCCGACTGCGCCTGCGCCTGCGCGGCGCGGGCGAACAGCGCCTCGACCGAGCCGGTGGTGATCGGGTGATAGCCCGGCCGCGCCTCGGCGAACACCTGGCGGGCGAATTCCAGCCCCTCCGGCGACTGCGCCAGCGCCTCGTAGGTCGGCATGATCAGCTTGCGGCGGCCGATCTTCTTCAGGAAGGCGGCGATCGCCGGGCGCGCTTCGAAGTAGCCGCTGCGTACGGTCAGCGGATACCAGCGCTGGGCGATCTCGCCGTTGGCGGTGTTGGTGAAGCGAAAGGCCTCGTCCAGCTCGATCATCTGCTGCGCGGAGAGCGACTCGGGCATGCCTTCCAGGAAGTGCACCCATTCCTGTGTGCTCCACTGCGCGGCGGCGATGTCGCGCGCGGCGAGGCGGCCCTCGAGCCAGCGCGTGCGGGCGCGGTCGATGGCTTCGAAGCGTTCGCTGACGGTGTCCGGCGCCGACTCGGGCACGCCGGGCTGGTGCAGCCAGGCCTGCAGCTCGGCCTCGGTGACGGCCCGCGGCTTCATCTTGATCAGGTGCTCGCGCAGGTAGGCGATGAAGTCGTCGCTGGTCACGCTGCGGAAGGCATGGGCATCGAACCAGCCGCGCAGGAACGGATCGAACAGCTCGCGGCCGAAGCGCTGCTCCAGGAACTCCAGGAACCACGCGCCCTTGGCATAGGGCACCGAGGACAGCGCCTCGTCCGGGTCCTCGCCCGGCATCGGTGCCAGCACCAGCAGCTGTTGCGCGGGCTCCAGCCGTTGCAGCTCGGCCAGCAGACCGGTGCGGCGGATGACCCGTTCCATCCGGGCGCGCTCGACGCCGTACACCGCTTCGACGATGCGGTTCTCGACGTACGTGGTGAAGCCCTCGTTGAGCCAGATGTCCTTCCAGCTCGCATTGGTGACCAGGTTGCCCGACCAGCTGTGCGCCAGCTCGTGGGCGATCAGGCCGGTGAGCGAGCGGTCGCCGACGATCACCGTCGGGGTGATGAAGCTCAGGCGCGGGTTCTCCATACCGCCGAACGGAAAGCTCGGCGGCAGGATCAGCAGGTCGTAGCGCTCCCAGCGGTAGGGGCCGTAGAGCGATTCGGCGACCTGGATCATCTGCTCGGTGTCGGCGAACTCGTGCGCCGCGGCCTCCACCGTGACCGGCTCGGCCCAGACGCCGGCGCGCGCGCTGATCGGCCGGAACACCAGGTCGCCGGCGGCGATCGCCAGCAGGTAGGACGGGATCGGCTGCGGCATGCGGAACACGTAGTCGCCGGTGCGTGCCGCATTGGGGTCGTTGTCGGCGCTCATCAGCGCGATCAGCTGCGCCGGCGTGGCGATGCGCGCGGTATAGGTGAAGCGCACCGAGGGCGTGTCCTGCAACGGCACCCAGCTGCGCGCGTGGATCGCCTGCGACTGGCTGAACATGAACGGGTGCTGCTTGCCGGCGGTCATCTCCGGCGTCAGCCACTGCAGGCCGGAGGCATCGGGCGAGGTGCGGTAGCGCACCCGCACCAGCTCGTACTGGCGGGCCATGCGGATGGTGAGCTTGCTGCCGAAGATCGGGTCGCGCTCGCCCAGTTCGAAGTCGAGCCGGCGCCAGCCGCCGTCGCCGGACTTGCCGAGCACCCGCTCGATGCTGAGGTCGCGGGTATCGAGCACCAGCTGGCGGTGCTTGGGGTCCCGCCAATCCAGGCGCAGGTCGGCGCGGCCGCGCAGCACCCGCTGCTCGAAGTCGACGCGCAGGTTCAGGCCGATGTCGGCGATCCGGACCTTGTCCGGCTCGGCGTAGCTGTGCTCGTCGCTGCGACGCTCGGCGGATACCGGCGCGGCGGCGAGGCTGGCGGCGAGGAAGACGATCGCGAGCAACTGACGCATGATGGACTTTCCGTGGACGCGGCGCTGCCGAGTCTAACCGAGAGCGCCGGCGGGAGAAGCGGCCGGCGGTCATGTCCGGGCACGGCCCTGGACTTCAGGCCTTGCAGCCGCTGTGGATCGCGACGATGCCGCCGGACAGGTTGCGGTAGCCGCAGCGGGCGAACCCGGCCTGCGCCATCATCGCCTTGAGTTCGTCCTGCGGCGGGTGCCTGCGGATCGACTCGGCGAGGTAGCGGTAGCTGTCGGCGTCGCCGGCGAACAGCCGGCCCAGGCGCGGCAGCACCTGGAAGGAATGGAAGTCGTAGATCGGCCGGAACCAGGCCGGCTTCACCTCGGAGAACTCCAGCACCAGCGCGCGACCACCGATCTTGAGCACGCGGTGCATCTCGTTCAGCGCGGCCTGCTTGTCGGTGACGTTGCGCAGGCCGAAGGCGATGGTGACCAGGTCGAAGCGATCGTCGGGGAACGGCAGCGCCTCGGCATTGAGCTGCACGTAGCGCAACCCGCGCACCAGGCCGCGGTCGGTGAGGCGGTCGCGGCCGACCCGCAGCATGTCGCCGTTGATGTCGCCCAGCACCACCTCGCCGGTGTCGCCGACGCGTTCGTGCAGCAGCGCGGCGATGTCGCCGGTGCCACCGGCCAGATCCAGCACCCGGTCGCCGCGGCGCACCCCGGCGGTGGCGACGAAGTAGCGCTTCCACAGCCGGTGGATGCCAAGCGACATCAGGTCGTTCATCAGGTCGTAGTGGCGTGCGACCGAGCTGAACACCTGGCCGACCAGCTTCTTCTTCTCGGCCACCGGCACCTCGCGGAAGCCGAAGTGGGTGGTGTCGGCGGCCTGGCCGGCGGTGTCGCGGTCGGTCCGGGGGGGGGTGGCGTTCATCCCGCGATTATCGCACTGGCCGGCGGCCGGCGCGGCACCGCCCCGCTCAGGGATCGCGCGACAGGCCGGCGGCCTGCAGCGCCTTCAGGTAGCCGGCCCAGCGCGAGTCGTACTCGCGGCCGAGTGCGTACAGGGTCTGCCAGCTGTAGATGCCGCTGGCGTGGCCGTCGTCGAAGCGCAGCAGCACCGCGTAGTGACCGACCGGTTCGATGGCGACGATGTTGACGCCGCGCTTGCCGGCCACCAGCACCTTCTGCCCGGGGCCGTGGCCCTGCACTTCGGCGCTGGGCGACTCCACCCGCAGGTACTCGCAAGGCAGGCGGAACACCGCGCCATCGTCGAAGGCGACCTCCAGCACGTGCGAGGCGCGGTGCAGGGTGATGGCGGTGGGGCGCGGCGTGGGCATGGCGGCGTGGTGTGCCCCGGGAGAAGCCGGGGTCAGTCGCGGGGCTGGGCGGCGAAGTACCAGACGTTACGGATCAGGCCGTCGGCACCGAACTGGTAGACGCTGGTGGCCGACTGCGTATGCAGCTTGCCGTCGCCGTCGCGCCAGGCGGTGGTCTCGACCGTGGTGGCGAAGGCGCCGTCCACCAGTATCTCGCCGAGCGTCGAGCGGGCGTCGGGCGTGGTGCGGAAGTAGCCTTCCAGCCAGCTGCGCAGGTCGGCGTGGCCGGCCACTTCGACTTGCAGCCGGTCGCCGACCACGTGCATCCAGCGCATGTCCGGCGTGGTGGCGGCGAGCATGGCCTCGACGTCGTGGCGGTTGGCCGCCTCGACGAAGGCGCGCACCTTGTCGGCCGAGGCCTCGGCGGCGGCAGCCGGGCCGGCCAGCGTCAGCAGGCCGAGCAGCGCGGGGAAGAGGGTGCGGATCTTCATTGGCGATGCGTGTCCGGTGGCGAAGCCTGGGTTCTGTCTCATGCCGCAGGGCCGAGCCTGCGGGGCGTTTTCCCGGTCCTGGGGGCCTCGTCAGAGGATGTAGCGCGACAGATCGACGTCCTGCACCAGGCCGCCGAGATGCCGATCGACGTAGGCGGCGTCGATGGTCACCCGGTCGCCGCTGCGGTCGGGCGCGGCGTAGGAGAGTTCGTCGAGCAGGCGTTCGAGCACGGTGTGCAGACGCCGCGCGCCGATGTTCTCCTGGCGCTCGTTGACCTGGAAGGCGATTTCGGCGATGCGTTCGATGGCGTCGGCGGTGAACTCCAGTCCGACACCCTCGGTGCCCAGCAACGCCACGTACTGCCTGGTCAGCGCGTTGTGCGGCTCGGTCAGGATGCGGACGAAATCGTCACGGCTGAGCGCACCCAGTTCGACGCGGATGGGGAAGCGGCCCTGCAGCTCCGGAATCAGGTCGGACGGCTTGGCCAGATGGAACGCGCCGGAAGCGATGAACAGGATGTGGTCGGTACGCACACTGCCGTACTTGGTGCTGACCACCGAGCCTTCCACCAGCGGTAGCAGGTCGCGCTGCACGCCCTCGCGCGAGACGTCGGCGCCGACGCCCTCACCGCGCTTGGCGACCTTGTCGATCTCGTCGATGAAGACGATGCCGTTCTGCTCGCAGGCTTGCAGCGCCTGCTGCCGGATCTCGTCCTCGTTGACCAGCTTGGCGGCTTCCTCCTCGATCAGCAGCGGACGCGCGGCCCTGATCGCCAGCGTGCGGGTCTGCGACTTGTGTCCGCCGAGCTGCGAGAACAGCTGCCTGAGCTGCTGGCCCATCTCCTCCATGCCTGGCGGCGCCAGGATGTCGACGCCGACGTTGAGCGACACCTCGAACTCGATCTCGCGCTCGTCCAGCTCGCCGGCGCGCAGCGCGCGGCGGAGCTTGGCGCGGGTCTCGGTATCGCCGCTCTCCTGCTCGATCTCGCGGATGAAGCCCGGACCGCGTCGCTTGGGCAGCAGCGCATCGAGAATGCGATCCTCGGCGCGCTCCTCGGCCTGGGTGCGCACGCGCGCCTTGGCCTGCTCGCGGAACATCTTGACCGCCGAGTCGGCCAGGTCGCGGATGATCTGCTCGACGTCCTTGCCGACGTAGCCGACCTCGGTGAAGCGGGTGGCCTCGACCTTGACGAACGGCGCGTTGGCCAGCGCGGCCAGACGGCGCGCGATCTCGGTCTTGCCCACCCCGGTGGGGCCGATCATCAGGATGTTCTTCGGCATCACCTCGTCGCGCATGGCCGGGTCGAGCTGCATGCGGCGCCAGCGGTTGCGCAGCGCGATGGCGACCGCGCGCTTGGCGGCGTTCTGCCCGACGATGTACTTGTCGAGCTCCTGGACGATCTCTCGCGGGGTCATGTTCATTTCTGGCGGGATTCGGGATTCGGGATGGGCAGCATGGGTTCCGGGATTGGTCAACGCGGGCGATCGCCGGCATCGTGGCTGTCGGCCTCGCCACGCGCCGCTCTTGCGGATTGCAGGTCCCCGACCCCGAACCCCGGCCTTTCCATCACAGCTCTTCCAGCGTGATGTTGGTGTTGGTGTAGATGCAGATGCCGCCGGCGATCTTCAGCGCTTCCTCGGCGACGGCGCGGGCCTCCATGGACGTGTGCGCCAGCAAGGCGCGCGCCGCGCTGAGCGCGAACGGGCCGCCCGAGCCGATGGCGATCAGGCCGTCCTCGGGTTCGATGATGTCGCCGTTGCCGGAGACGATCAGCGAAGTGTCCTTGTCGGCGACGGCCAGCAGCGCTTCCAGCTTGCCCAGCCGGCGATCGGTGCGCCACTGCTTGGCCAGCTCCACCGCGGCACGCACCAGCTGGCCGCCGTGCCTGTTCAGCTCGGCCTCGAACAGTTCGAACAGGGTGAAGGCGTCGGCGGCGGCGCCGGCGAAGCCGGCCAGCACCTTGCCGTCGGCCAGGCGGCGCACCTTGCGGGCGTTGCCCTTCATCACCGTGTTGCCGAGCGTGACCTGGCCGTCGCCGGCGACGACGACGCGGCCGTGGCGGCGGACCGAGACGATGGTGGTGGCGTGGACGGTGTCGCGCATGGGGCCTCCGCTGGCGTGAACCCCTTGAGTGGGGGCGGACGATGGCGGCCACAAGGCCCGCGAAGGCCATGACGGGGACGGCGCGATCGTCTGCCGGAGGCCGACGGCGGACACCGCGCCTGCGGCATGGGTGGCGCCGACGGCCGGTGGGCACGATACGCCGGTCGGGCCGTTGCCGCCCGCGTCCGCCCGCAGCCGCCGATCCCCGCCCCGGCGCTATAATCCGCCTCCCGTTTCCGAAGACCCGTCGCCGTCATGACGCAGACCGATTCCAGCCTTCGCCAGGCCAACGCCGAGCGCGTGTACGAGGTCTCCCGCGCCGACCTGCCGCTGAGCTGCCCGATGCCGTCGATGGCGCTGTGGAACTCGCATCCGCGCGTCTACCTGCCGATCGAGGCCGAAGGCGGGCGCAGCACTTGCCCGTACTGCGGCGCGCAGTACGTGCTCAAGGACTGACCGGTCACGGGCGCCCCGCGCGTGCGCCGGCTCACCGTCATGCAGTTGCTGCCGGCGCTGGAGGCCGGCGGCGTCGAGCGTTCCACCCTGGAGATCGCCGCCGCGCTGGTCGCGGCCGGGCACCGCTCGATCGTGGTTTCCGCCGGCGGCCGGCTACAGGCCGCGCTGGAGGCGGGCGGCAGCGAGCACATCAGGCTGGACATCGGTCGCAAGTCGCTGTCGACGCTGCGTCATGTCTGGACACTGCGGCGTCTGTTCGGCGGCATCGCGCCGGACATCGTCCACGCCCGCTCGCGGTTGCCGGCCTGGCTCGCCTACCTGGCCGTGCGCGGCATGCGCGGGCGCCGTCCGCATTTGCTCACCACCGTGCACGGGCTGAATTCGCCTTCGCGCTACAGCCGGATCATGGCGCGCGGCGAGTGCGTGATCTGTGTGTCGCGGACGGTACGCGACCACATCCTCAAACACTACCCCGAGACCGACCCGGCGCGGGTGTGCGTGATCCCGCGCGGCATCGATCCGGATGCTTTCCGGCGTGATGCCGTGCCGGATGCGGCGTGGCTGGCGCGCTTCCGCGCCGAACTCCCGCAGCTTCAGGGCGGTCGCCTGTTGCTGCTGCCGGCGCGCGGCACGCGCCTGAAGGGCCATGCCGAGGCGATCGCGCTGCTGGCCGCGCTGCGCGGTGCGGGCATCGACGCGCGGCTGT
>JBEQAM010000044.1:0-10823 GCA_041640375.1 Rehaibacterium sp.
CTTCCTGGTCCGGCGGCGCGTCCATCCCGATCCAGCTGCGCCCGGCCGAGGCGCCGCGCCAGTAGCTGCGGAAGCTGGCGTCGGCCGAGGCGCGCTCGAGCGTCGCGGCGGGGTCGCCCAGCGCGGCGCGGGTCCAGGCCAGGCGGTGGGTGTCGCGGTCGGTCGTCATCGGTCGCGGGCGGCGGTGGCGGTAGCCGCACACTGTAAACTTCCCGCATTCGCGCCGCGAGGCACAGGGAATCGATCCGCATGTCCGAGCTTCTGCCCGTCATCCTGTCCGGCGGTTCCGGCACCCGCCTGTGGCCGCTGTCGCGGGAGGCGTATCCCAAGCAGTTCCTGCCGCTGGTCGGTGAGCGCTCGATGCTGCAGGACACCTGGCTGCGGGTGGCCGCACTGGCCCCGGCGCCGCTGGTGATCGCCAACGAGGAGCACCGCTTCATGGTCGCCGAGCAGCTGCGCCAGGTCGGCTGCACGCCACGCGCGATCGTGCTCGAACCGGTCGGCCGCAACACTGCGCCGGCGATCGCGATCGCCGCGCTGGAGGCGAGCGCCGATGGCGCCGATCCGCTGCTGCTGGTGCTGCCCTCCGACCATGTGGTGCGCAACGCCCCGGGCTTCCGCGCCGCGGTACAGCGCGCGCTGCCGGCCGCGCGCGAGGGCCGGCTGGTGACCTTCGGCATCGTCCCGACCGGGCCGGAGACCGGTTATGGCTACATCCTGGCCGCAGGCGGCAAGGCCGAGGCCGGCGAGGATGTGCGCGCGGTCGCGCGCTTCGTCGAGAAGCCCGACCAGGCCACCGCCGAACGCTACGTGGCCTCCGGCGAGTATTTCTGGAACAGCGGCATGTTTCTGTTCCGCGCTTCGCGCTATCTGGAGGAGTTGGGGCGGCACCAGCCGGCGATGCTGGACGCCTGCCGCGCCGCGCTGGTCGCCGCGCGCCGCGACAGCGAGTTCGTGCGCCTGCCGAAGGAACTGTTCGCCGCCTGCCCGAGCGATTCGATCGACTACGCGGTGATGGAGAAGACCGACGCCGCCTCGGTGCTGCCGGTCGATGTCGGCTGGAACGACGTCGGCTCGTGGTCGGCGCTGTGGGAGGTGGCCGAGCAGGACGGCGACGGCAACGCCCACCACGGCGACGTGCTGGCGCGCGGCTGTCGCAACACGCTGGCCTGGGGCGATCACCGGCTGGTCGCGCTGCTCGGGCTGGAGGACGTGGTCGTGGTCGATACCGCCGATGCCGTGCTGGTCGCGCACCGTGAGCGCGTGCAGGAGGTCAGGGAGATCGTCGCCGCGCTCAAGGCCGGCAACCGCCCGCAGGCCACCTGGCATCGCAAGGTGTACCGGCCGTGGGGCAGTTACGACGGGATCGATGTCGGGGCGCGCTTCCAGGTCAAGCGCATCACGGTGAAGCCGGGCGCGGCGCTGAGCCTGCAGATGCACCACCACCGCGCCGAGCACTGGATCGTGGTCAGCGGCACCGCCCGCGTCACCCGCGGCGAGGAAGTCTTCCTGCTCGGCGAGAACCAGAGCACTTACATCCCGCTCGGCGTCAAGCACCGGCTGGAGAACCCCGGCCAGGTGCCGCTGGAGCTGATCGAGGTGCAGTCCGGCAGCTACCTGGGCGAGGACGACATCGTGCGCTTCGAGGACGTGTACGGGCGGGGCTGACGCTTGTTCGGGACCCGGCCGCGGGCAGCCGGGAGGATCACGGCACGGCCGTCACGCCCGCCGCACCTTCCCGGGGCCCGCCCTCAGCAGCAACCGTGATCGCCGAACTTCGCCTGGCCGTGGGTATCGACGCCGACGCCCTGGGTCAGGCCCTTGAGGCTGGCCTGGTGGTGTTCGGCGATGACCCGCGCCACCGCGGCGGTGACGCGCTTGCCGGTCGGGATGTGCAGGAACTCGTTGGGGCCGTGCGCGTTGGAGTGCGGGCCGAGCACGCCGGTGATCATGAACTGCGCGCCAGGGAACTTGGCGCCGAGCATGCCCATGAACGGGATCGAGCCGCCTTCGCCCATGTACACCGCCGGCTTGCCGAAGAAGGCCCTGGATGCGCCATCGATGGCCTCGGTCAGCCAGGGCGACATCGCCGGGGCGTTCCAGCCGGTGGAGGATTTCTCCAGCGCGAACTCGACCTTGGCGCCGTAGGGCGGGTTGTCCAGCAGCAGTTGCTGCACGATCCGGCCGGCCCGGTCGCCGTCCAGGGTCGGCGGCAGCCGCAGGCTGAGCTTGACCGCGGTGAACGGGCGCAGCACGTTGCCGGCGTTCGACAGCGGCGGGATCCCGTCCGCGCCGGTCACCGACAGCGCCGGGCGCCAGGTGCGGTTGAGCACCAGCTCGTGCAGCTCGTCGTGCATCGGCCGCATGCCGGGCAGGAACGGGAACTTGGTCCACACCGCATCGCCGAGCACGGCGGCGGCCTGCTTGGCCTGCGCGATGCGCTCGGCGGGTATCTCCACGTGCAGATCCGCGACGCGGATGTGGCCGCTGATCTCGTCCTCCAGCCGCGACAGCAGCTGGCGCAGCACGCGGAACGAGGACGGCACCACGCCGGAGGCATCGCCCGAATGCACCCCTTCCTCCAGCACGCTCACCTTGAGGTTGCCGCCACACAGGCCGCGCAGCGAGGTGGTGCACCACAGCTGCTCGTAGTTGCCGCAGCCCGAATCCAGGCAGACCACCAGCGAGGGTTTGCCGATGCGATCGGCCAGATGGTCCACGTAGTAGGGCAGGTCGTAGCTGCCCGATTCCTCGCAGGCCTCGATCAGCACCACGCAGCGGCTGTGCGCGATGCCCTCCTGCTGCAGCGCGAGGATCGAAGTCAGTGAGCCGAAGATCGCATAACCGTCGTCGGCGCCACCGCGGCCGTAGAGCTTGTCGCCCTTGATCACCGGCTTCCACGGGCCCAGGTCGTCGGCCCAGCCGGTCATCTCCGGCTGCTTGTCGAGGTGGCCGTAGAGCAGCACGCAGTCGTCGTGGCCTTGCGGCGCGCCGAAGGCGGGGATGTCGATGAAGATCAGCGGCGTGCGGCCTGCCAGGCGCACCACCTCGACGCGCATGCCGGCGATGGGCTGGGCCTCCGCCCAGGCCACCATCAGCCTGACCGCGTCCTCCATGTAGCCGTGCGCCACCCAGTCGGCGTCGAACATGGGTGACTTGTTGGGGATGCGGATGTAGTCGACCAGCTGGGGGACGATCTCGTCGTCCCATTTGCCGGCGACGAAGCGGTCGATGCGGGCGGTGTCCATGGCTTGCCTCGTGCGGAACGAGCTGCCGATTCTATCGCCGGGGGTAGGAAAACGCTTACTCCCGACAAGGCGCGGCGCCGACGATGGCTTGCGTCGGACGGCGATGGGGCGCGACGCGGCGGATCGGGAGACTGTGCTCGCCGGATGCGGCGTGATGCCGCGACGGATGAAGTGCAGCCATCCCGTCATCGACAAGGAGAAACGCCATGAACAAGTTCGCCCTGGTGCTGAAGTCGCTGGTCCTGTCCCTGTTGCTGGCCGCTTCGGCCTTCGCCGCCGACAAGGTCGACATCAACCGCGCCGACGCGGCCGCGTTGGCCGCTGCGCTCAACGGCGTCGGCCAGGCCAAGGCCGAGGCCATCGTCGCCTATCGCAAGGAGAACGGGCCGTTCAAGAGCGCCGATCAGCTCGCCCAGGTCAAGGGCATCGGCCTGAAGCTGGTCGAGAAGAACCGCGACCGCATCGTGGTCGGCGGCACCGAGGCCAGGCCGGCCACCCGCTGACTCCGCGCGGCGCCGTCCCCCGCGGCGGGCCACGGGCCGGCGGACCGGCCTGCGTGCGCCCTCCCCACCCCCGGGCTCCTCGGAGCCCGGGGTTTCTTCGTCGACGCACACGGCAGGCATACACTGTGCGCGTTCCTGCGGGCCGTCTCGCCATGATCCTCGTGTCCTACCGTGTCGCCTCTTCCCGCATCCCGGGCGCGGGGCAGGGGGTCTTCCTCGAAGAGCCTGTGACGGCCGGCCGGGTGCTGGTGGCGCCGGATGCGATCCCGCGCGTCTACCGCTGGGACGAGGTGCTGGCCCAGCCCGATCCCGAGGCGGCGCAGGCTGCCAGCGTGCGCTGGTTCGAGGATCGCTACACCGTTACTCCGGACTGGCCGGACGAGTGCTATGTCAACCACAGTTTCGCGCCGACCGGCCTGTGGCACTTGGGGTTCATCTTCGCGGCGCGCGATCTCGCCGCCGGCGAGGAGCTGACGGTGGATTACCGGCACCTGCTCGGTGACGGCCAGGTCGAGACGTTCCGCGATGCCCACAGCGGCGAGGCCATCGTCGGCTTCGGCTGGCGCGAGTCGCTGGCGCGCTCCACGGCCGAGCTCAGCGCCCTGCTGGCGCGGGACTGAGCCATGCACATCCACGCGATCCCTGCCAACGAGTATCGCCGTGAGCGCTGGAAGAACGGTCTGGGCTGGACGCGCGAGATCGTCCGCTCGCCGGTGGGCGCGGCGGACTGGGACTGGCGGCTGTCGATCGCCGAGATCGAGCGTGACTGCGACTTCTCCACTTTCGATGGTGTGGACCGCATCCTGGTGTTGCTCGGCAGCGAGGGGATGCGCCTGGAGTTCGCCGACGGCGAGCGGGTCGAGCTGCATCCGCCCTACGGCCATGTGGCCTTTGCCGGCGAGCGTGCGCTGCACTGCCGCCTGCTGGGTGGACCGACCCGGGGCTTCAATCTGATGTGGCGACGCGGGCGGATCGAAGCCGGGCTGATGCGGCGTCCGCTGGTCGGGCCGATGGTGTTCTTCGCCGAGGCGGGCATGAGCTGGGCGGTGCATGTGCTGGCCGGGCGCGCGCACTTCCAGGATCGCCCCGAGGCGGCCGCGCTGGAGGCTGGCGACACTGCCGTGCTGAGCGCGCCGGCCGCGGGCGAGCCGGCGCGGGTCATCCTGTCCGGGGGCGGCGAACTGCTGGTGATCCGGCTGCGCCGATGGTGATGGCCGGTCGGTCGTGTCCGGTCCAGGAAATTTCTTACGTGATCTGGGGTGTCCTGCCGATGCCGCGCCACCGCGCACGCCGCGATCATGGCGACGGACCGGAACGGTTTTCGAGGAGCCCAAGATGCGCAGCTACTACTACGTCAGCAAGGATCTGCGTCCCGGCCGGGGTTGGTGCGTCAGCCGCGAGATGAAGCACCTGCATACGCTCCCGACCCGCGAGGCCGCCGAAGCCTTCGCCGCCGAACTGGCGCAGAGCGAGTGGGAGCAGTATGGCCGGCCGACCGCGGTACGCACCCAGACCCTGCAGGGCTGGCGGCAGACGGCGCGCTTTGGCAGCTGGGCCAGTGCGCCGCCGGTGCTGGAGGCGGCGGCCTGAACGGCGGCGTGCGGCGGTTGGCTGCGGCCATCGTCCGCCAAGCCGTTCCCTTCCCCGGCGGCTGCGGGCAGAATGCCCGAGCCCACATCACTGAATCGGAAGGTAGCCGGGTGGAAATCAGTTCCGCCTTCTCCACGCCTATCGCGTTCGCCCGGATGGAATCTCCCGAGGCCCTGAATGCGGAGCTGCGCAGCCTGTTTCTGGCCTGTGAGGCCGAGGGCGAGCGGTTTGCCAATCCCGAGCCGTACACCCACCGCAACGATGCCCTGTTCGAGAGCAACTTCACCCTGTTCGACTGGCCGCCGCCGGCCATCGCACGTCTCCGCGACTTCTGCTGGGCCAGCCTCTATCGGCTGATCGGCGAGCTCAACCAGTACGACCTTGATACGCTGCGCCGTCTGCACATCGCATACGAGTCCTGGTTCCACATCACCCGACGCGGCGGCTATTTCGGGGTGCACAATCATCCCCTGCACTCCTGGTCGGGGGTGTACTGCGTCTGTCAGGAGGGTGACGATCCGGCCAGCGACAGCGGCAAGCTGACCTTCATCAATCCGCATGCGATGAGCACCATGTTCATCGATATGGCCACGCACCGGATGAAGCCCCCTTTCAGCATGGGCAACCTGTCGATCCGTCTGGCGCCGGGTCAGCTGGTCCTCTTCCCCTCCTGGCTGCTGCACGAGGTCACGCCGTTCGAGCCGCGCCAGGATGGCCTGCGCATCACCGTCGCTTTCAACGCGCGTTTCCGGATGGAGGGTGTCGCGATGCAGCGATCACCCTTCTCCAGCCCATGATCACGCAGGCCGGCAGCCCGTGCCGGTTGGAGCACCGCCCTTGGCCGAGACCGACATTCCACCCACCGCGCCGGCCGGACTGCGCCAGTCCGCCTGGACCGCCTACTGGCGGACTGGCTCGCTGCATTCGTTGGCCGGCTCCCTGAGCGACGACCTCGACGGTCCGGTGCGCGCCTTCTGGGAGCAGACGTTCGCCCAGCTGACGGCACAGGACCGGGTCATCGACATCGGTACCGGTAACGGTCCATTACCGGCACTGCTGTGTCGGCTACGCGGCGATGCCATGCCGTCCGTGGATGCCGTGGACCTGGCGGAGGTGGCGCCGGTCTGGCTGGCTTCCTCGCCCCCTGCCTGCCAGCGGGCGGTCCGCTTTCATGGCCGGACCACTGCCGAGTCGCTGCCGTTCCCCGACCGGTATTACTCCCTGGCTGTCAGTCAGTTCGGGCTCGAATATACGCAGCTGGAGAGGTCGGTGGCCGAGCTCGGCCGCGTCGTCCGCACCGACGGGCGGGTGGCCGTGCTCGCACACCATGCCGGCTCGCAGCTGGCCCGGGTGGCCGGCGAGGAGGTCAGGCTGGTGGACCTGCTGCTGTCTCCGGGCGGGCTGTTGGCCGCAGCCTGGGACATCTACCCGTACCTTGCCCTGGTCGCGCAGGGCCGCAGCGCGCAGCTGTCGGCCGATCCACAGGCCACCGGGGTCCGGCACCGCTTCAATGAAGCGATGCGCGACCTGCAGGCACTGATCGCACAAAGCCCGTATCCGGACGTCCTGCTCGACACCCGTGCGTTCCTGATCGACCAGACCCGCGCGCTGGCCGCAGGCGCGGCATCGCTGGAGCGGGTCCAGCAGGCGCATCGCGATTATCGACAGGCACTGCAGGAGTCAGCCTTTCGCAGCCGCGAGCTGTGTGCTCACGCCTTGGGCGAGGACGGCCTGGCGCAATTGCGTGAGCGTTTCGTCGCTCACGGGTTCCGTGCCATCGACTGCGGCCTGCTGCATCACGGTCCGATGCTGATCGGCTGGACCTTGCGCGCGCATCGGGCGGGGGACTGAGCGGGCAGGGAAGGGGCGAGGCTGCCGATGTCGTCGGGGCGAGACCGCGTGCAACCGGTCGTTCCGGCGGTGTCCGTCCACGGGCACGACCTCGTGGCGACGGGGCATTCGGGGTCGAGTCCTGTTTGTACTGAAACACGCCGCCGGGATCCGCAGCTGATGGCGCGGCGGCCTGTTGTGCGTGACATGCGTCGAGCCTCTCGCGGAGGCGGTAGCTGCCCGCGTCGAAGTCGCCGATCGGCATGAGCCCAGGTGTCGGCGCTACGACTCCTTCACCACCCTGACCGAGCGCGAGGTGCGCATCTGCGCCCAGCAAGTCGCGCGCACCGCCCGCATCGAACCACCGACGCCGGAGCCGGCGGCCACGCCGAGCGAACGCTTGACAGCTGGGCGCGAGGGGGGGGATAGCATCGCGTGAGCACGCTCGAGAAACAGCCATACTCGAGAGACAACAAGGAGGGAGCCGCATGAAGCTGGCTGGATTCGCACTTGCTTGCACACTTGTCACCTCGTATGCCGTAGCCTCGGATCAGCGCGTGACGGCGTGCAACTTCTGCAGTGCCCAGGAAAGACAGTCCGCCGCGCTCGCCGCAGCGCCGCCGTGGGGCGGGGTCAGCCATGTCTACGTCGTCGACAATGCGAACCGCACGGTGAGCAGGTACGAAGTCACGATCGAGAGTGAACCCGGCTTCTCGCTGGCGCAGGCCGTCGAGGTCGAAAGCGAGGCCGATGCCTTGGATTTTGCCCGCTCGGTCTGGAAGGCCGCCGACGACTTTTCCTCGTCGGTCCACGACGTGCCGGAAGACGTGATTCCCTCGCTGACGGACTACCTGTCCAACAGCCACTATCACGGTCGCGCCTTCCAGTTCGTCGAAGGGAAAGTGCAGGGTCTGTTTGCTTTCCCGCGCGACTTCACGATGGCGGCGACTGCCCTGCTGTCGAGAGTGATACCGACGTCGGATGGCAAGATGAGGGCGACTCTGCGGTTTGCGGACGGCGGCACGGTCAGGATTGAAATCAGTCTGGGCGTCGATGTTTCCACAGACACGGTGGGAGTCATGGATCTGCGGGTGATTCCGGGTTCAGCCTTAGATCGCCATGGCGACCCGCTGCCCATGTCGCGGGAAGCCCTGACCGGCGGTTATGAGCGGGTCGAGTTGAGCGAGACGACGCTGGAAGATCTGGCCCGCATGGCGCGCGCCTGGGGAATTCCGGTCACCTGCCGGGTGGCGTCTTCGCACACGCGGTTCCGCTGCGACCAGAGCGGCTGCGTCACCGAGGTGATCGGCAGCTGCAAGTGATCCACACGCCGCTGGACGGGTGGCGGCCCTGCACACCGCGGGTGTCGCTGCCCGTACTCAGCCATCGGCTCCCAAGCCGTCGACGGCCACCGCTACGTCAAGTGCTTCGCCTGTCCGGATCAGTGCCGGACTCGCTCTGACTCGCCGAGTCCGGCGCATGTCCGGATTCATCGGGCGGTGCCCGCCGGCGTGGCTCGGGTCATCCGCGATCGTCGCGGGTCCAGACCGCGCCGTTTTCCACCTTCACCGGGAACTTGCGCACCGGCTCGTAAGCCGGCGGGCACAGCGGCCGGCCATCGCGCACGTCGAACTTCGCCCCGTGCAGCACGCACTCCACGGTGGCGCCCTCCGGGTCGTAGACGCCCGAGGACAGCTCGTAGTCCTCGTGGCTGCAGCGATCCTCCAGGGCGTAGTAGTCGCCGTCGTAGTTGACCACGAGGATCGGCAGGTCGTCGGCCCAGGCGACGGTCATCTCGCCGGGCAGCAGTTCGGAGGTGGCGCAGACGTAGATCCAGTCGGACATTGGCGTGTCGGTTTCGCGGGTCAGGGCAGAAGCGGCTTTTCCAGCACCTCGAAGCGCAGGTCGGGGCGCTTGGGGATGCCGTAGCGTTCGTCGCCGTAAGGGAAGGGCTTGAAGATGCCGGTGCGGCGATAGCCGCGGCGCTGGTACCAGGCGATCAGCTCTTCGCGCAGGTCGATCACGGTCATCCGCATGGCCGGGCAGTGCCACTCGTCGCGGGCGATGCGCTCGGCCTCGGCCAGTACCGCCTTGCCGAGACCGCCTCCCTGCAGGTCGGGGCGCACGGAGAACATGCCGAAATAGCCGGCCTCACCATCGACGGCGATGTGGGCGCAGGCCAGCATCTGGCCGTCGCGCTCGGCGATCAGCACCCGGCTGTGCGGGCGCAGGATGTCCTGGCGCAGCAGCTCGGGGTCGATACGCTGGCCGTCGAGCAGATCGGCCTCGGTGGTCCAGCCTTGCCGGCTGACATCGCCGCGGTAGGCGGAGGTGACCAGTTCGACCAGCGCCGGGATGTCGGCCTCGGTGGCGGTGCGGAAGGCAAATGGCGTCATGCAACTCAAGCTTCGGGGTTCATGCTTCGCGAGAGCTTCACGGAGCCGTCATCCCGGCGCAAGCGGGATGCGCTGGCCTGGCTGCCGAAGAGCAAGGCCGGCACGGATCCCGGTCTGCGTCGGGCTGACGATGTCTCGATGCTCTTCGCCGCTCCCCGCCTTCATGCCAACAACTTCCGCACCTTGCCCAGCGCCGCCACGAAGCGCTCGATCTCCTCGTGGGTGTTGTAGAACGCCAGTGAGGCGCGGCAGGTGGCGGGCACGCCGTAGAACTGCATCAGCGGGTGGGCGCAGTGGTGGCCGGAGCGTACCGCCACGCCTTCGAGGTCGAGCAGGGTGGCGAGATCGTGGGCGTGCGCGCCTTCGAGCAGGAAGGAGATCACCGCCGCCTTCTCCTTCGCGGTGCCGATGATGCGCAGGCCGTCGACCTTGCGCATCGCCTCGGTGGCGTGGGCGAGCAGTTCCTGCTCGCGCGCATCGACATTCGTCATGCCGAGCGTGGAGAGATAATCCACCGCCGCGCCCAGGCCGATGAAGCCGGCGATGTTGGGTGTGCCGGCCTCGAACTTGTGCGGCGGGTCGTTGAACACGGTGCCGTCGAAGCGCACCTGCCTGATCATCTCGCCGCCGCCGATGAACGGCGGCATCGCCTCCAGGTGTTCGCGCCGCGCCCACAGCGCGCCGGTGCCGGTCGGGCCGCACATCTTGTGGCCGGTGAAGGCGTAGAAATCACAGCCGATGGCGGTGATGTCGACCGACCGGTGCGGCACGGCCTGCGAGCCGTCGACGACGGTGACGATGCCGCGCCGGCGCGCCTCGCGGCAGATCTCGCGCACCGGGTTGACCGTGCCGAGCACGTTGGAGACATGGGTGACGCCGAGGATCTTCACCTCCGGCGTCATCGCGGCGTACAGCGTGTCGAGGTCGAGTTCGCCCTCGGGCGTGATCTCGGCGACCTTGATCGTCGCGCCGGTGCGCTCGGCCACCAGTTGCCACGGCACGATGTTGGCGTGGTGCTCCATGCGCGTGAGCAGGATGGCGTCGCCGGGCCCCAGGCGCGGCAGGGCGTAGCTGTAGGCGACCAGGTTGATCGCCAGCGTGGTGCCCGAGGTGAACACCAGCTCGTCGCGACACACGTTGAGGTGTCGCGCCAGCTTGTCGCGGCTGGCCTCGTAGGCGGTGGTGGCCTCCTCGCCCAGCGTGTGCACCGCGCGCGAGACGTTGGCGTTGTGGCGACGGTAGAAGTCGTCCACTGC
>JBEQAM010000045.1:0-4060 GCA_041640375.1 Rehaibacterium sp.
CTACGAACGGACCGGAAGCGCGCCCGCGGCCGGGCGGCCGGCCGGCCCCGCGCGTCCGCCGACCGACGAGGACCGCGCCGTCGACGCGTGGAAGGCGCTGGACCGGGGCGAGGACCCGACGGACCGGCGGGACGTATAGCGGAACCGGGGCGGACCGCTCGCACCGCCCCCTGACCGGGCCGGACGGGCGTCGGCTCTAGAGTGAGAACACCGATCCGGCTGGTGAGGGGACGACGTGCGACAGGCAGTGGACACGGGCAGCGGGCGCGCAACCGCGCCCGCAGGGGTGAGCGCATGAGCGTCCTCGACGAGATCGTCGCCGGCGTGCGCGAGGACCTCGCGGCCCGCGAGGCACTCATCCCCCTGGCCGAGGTCAAGGCCGCGGCGCTCGACGCCCGGCCCGCCCGCGACGCGGACCGGGCCGGTCCGTAAAAAGAACGCCAGGCACGAAGCCTGGCGTCAACTCACGTAGCGGTCCGCCGCTCAGGCGGCCTGGATATCGATGCGCCGTCCGCCCGCCGCGGACACCCCCGGCTTGCGCGGCACCGTCACGGTCAGCACGCCGTTGCGGTGGCTGGCGACAATCCGGTCGGCATCGGCGTCGGCCGGCAGGTCGAGCACCCGCTGGAACGCGCCGTAAGCCCGCTCGATGCGGTGCACCTGCTGGTCCTGGCTGCGCTGTTCGCGCTTCTTCTGACCCGAGATGGTCAGACAGCCGTCGGTCAGCGACAGCTGCAGGTCCTCCCGCTCGACGCCCGGCACCTCCACGGTGATCGTGTAGGCGTCCTTGCTCTCGACGATGTCCAGCTGCGGACGCAGCACACCCGCGAAGTCATCGCCGAAACCCGGCATCCAGTTCGCCGGCATCGTCATGCGCGGCATGCCGAAGTCGCGGAAGACATCGTCGAACAAACGATCGATCTCGCGCTGCAGGCGCGAAACCGGCACCAGCCCGTCATTGCCGCCGCGGCTCACCGGCACCGTGCCGGCGGACTGGTCGCGCCGAAACCAGTTCCACGGCGAAAGACGGCTCAACTCAAGGGCCATGCCCATGATGCGTTCACCTCCTCGGACAATCGACGTGGGACACGGATGTCTCGCACCCTCAGGTGCGCCCGCCCGGAACGTCCCGAGTCGGTACGAGTCGGTAAACGCCCGGGCGGATCGCCGCCTTCGACCGTCATGCCGGCCGGCGGTTCCGTGTCCGCGCCGGTACCGAGCGCCTCGTACAGCTTCGCTTCAGGCTGGCGGGCGCACGCGATGCCGACCCCTTCGATTCAACGACCGGAGCCGGCCACATCGCTACGCGAGTGATCCGCCCAGGGTTCTGTAGCCATCTCGGCCAAGTGGCCCCGGATCTCGCGCACCGTCATGCCATGGGCGTACATCGAGACGATCCGGCCGTCGAAGCCGGCGAAGCGGCGCGCGTGCTTCGGGATCAGCTGCGGCTCGAAGGTGCCGGCTCGATCACGCGGCACATTGATGCGTACCGGCCCGTCATCGGTCAGCACGGTCTTGCTGCTGCGGCGGTTGCGGTGGGCGCCGCGACCGCCCTCGGCACCGGCGAGGTGGACACCCAACTCGCGCCCAGGACGCGCTCGACCACGACCTTCTTCAGCTGCTGGAAAACTGCCTCGACCCTGGCCGCATCCATCGACCCGGGAATCAGCTTGTCAAGAAAATCCTTGGCAGGTCGATCGCCGGCGTGGTGACCGGCTGCTTCTTCTTGCGTGGCATACATGCTCCTTGGCACTGTCACGATATGCCCCGCACACAAAATTTCTGACACCCTCCTCGGCTCCGCCGGATCAAGCACTTGCATGCCTGATCCGCGAGCGCGCCATCCGTGGCGCGCGGCAACGCTGACTTGATCAGCGTTGCCATAGCTGCAGTTCCGGAATCCGCTAGAAATGGGGGATTACCGTGCATCACGGCCGAGCTCTCCCTTCCATGTCCACATCAGTGATAGACACCGCGAAACGTCCGCCGCTCGCCGCGCTGCGCGGCCTGTGGCCCTTCGTGCGGCCCTATCGCGGCCTGATCGCCGCCTGGCTGGGTTTCCTCGCCCTGTCGTCGGCGGCGACGCTGAGCCTGCCGGTGGCGGTGCGCTACATGATCGATCGCGGCTTCGCCGGCGATGGCGGCGACATCGACCGCTGGTTCCTCGGCCTGCTGGCGGTGGCGATGGTGCTGGCCTTCGCGACCGCGGCGCGCTTCTACTGCGTCAGCCTGCTGGGCGAAAAGGTCGTCGCCGACCTGCGGCGTGCGGTGTACGCGCGGCTGATCGGCCTCGACATGGGCTTCCACGAGCGCACCCGCACCGGTGAGCTGGTGTCGCGGCTGTCGTCCGACACCGAGCTGCTGCGCAGTGTGGTCGGCTCGACCGCCTCGATCGCGCTGCGCAGCCTGGTCACGCTGCTCGGCAGCGCGACCATGCTGGCGGTCACCAGCCCGCGCCTGGCGGGGCTGGCGGCCATCGGCATCCCGCTGGCGGTGGCACCGATCGTCGTCTTCGGCCGCAAGGTGGAGCGCCTGTCGCGAGAAAGCCAGGACCGCCTCGCCGACGCCAACGCCCGCGCCAGCGAGACCTTCAACGCCATCCATACCGTCCAGAGCTACGCGCGCGAGGCGTTCGAGACCACCCGCTTCGGCGAGGCGGTGCTGCGCGCGCTGCGCACCGCACGGCGGCGCATCCGCACCCAGGCGCTGCTCACCGCCGTGGTCATCGTGCTGGTGTTCGGCGCGATCACCGGGGTGCTCTGGGTCGGCGCACGCGACGTGATCGCCGGCGGCATGAGCGCCGGCACGCTCGGCCAGTTCGTGCTCTATGCGCTGCTCGGCGCCGGCTCGGTCGGCGCACTGTCGGAGGTCTGGAGCGAAGTGCACCGCGCCGCCGGCGGCATGGGCCGCATCGCCGAGCTGCTGGCCGAGACGCCGCGCATCGCCGCGCCGCCCGCGCCGCACACCCTGCCCTCGCCGCTGCGCGGCGAGATCCGCTTCGAGCAGGTGCGCTTCCACTACCCCTCGCGTCCGGACGCCCCGGCGCTGGAGGACTTCGACCTGCACGTGCGACCCGGCGAAACGGTGGCGCTGGTCGGCCCCAGCGGGGCCGGCAAGAGCACCGTGCTGCAACTGCTGCTGCGCTTCCACGACCCCGACGCCGGTCGCATCGCGCTCGACGGCCTGGACCTGCGCGCGCTCGACCCGGCCGCACTGCGCGAGCGCATCGCGCTGGTGCCGCAGGACCCGGTGATCTTCGGCGCCAACGCCCTCGACAACATCCGCTACGGACGCCTGGATGCCAGCGAAGAAGAAGTGATCGCCGCGGCCCGCAACGCCGAGGCGCATGATTTTCTCGCCGCGTTGCCCGACGGCTATCGCAGCTATCTCGGCGAGCGCGGCGTACGCCTGTCCGGCGGCCAGCAGCAGCGTATCGCCATCGCCCGCGCCCTGCTCAAGGACGCGCCGATCCTGCTGCTGGACGAAGCCACCAGCGCCCTCGACGCGCAGAGCGAGCGGGCCATCCAGCAGGCGCTCGAACGCCTGATGCGGGGCCGCACCACCCTCGTCATCGCCCACCGCCTCGCCACCGTGCTCCGTGCCGATCGCATCGTGGTGATGGACAAGGGCCGCATCGTCGCCGAAGGCAGGCACGCCGAACTGGTCGCCGCCGGCGGCCTCTACGCCGAACTGGCGCGGCTGCAGTTCCAAGCCTGAACCCTTGCCTGTGCCTCCTTCGCCGCGCCGGCACTGCGTCCGCGCGCGGCATGCCGCGGCCCGTCTACCGCCCGGCGGTGCAGGCAGCCACGGACGGCCCCTCGTCCCCTGTGCGGATCGGCGCCAGACCATCGCCCTGTCCCACGGCCAGGCGGGTGGAGGCGGAGCAGGTGCCGATCGGCCGGCGGATGCACCTCGACGACATGCAGAGCGTTGCCGACGTGGTCCTCGCCGGCATCGGCGTGGGCCTGCTGCCGAGCTGGCTGGTCGCCGAAGGTCTGCGAACGGGCGAACTGGCCGAACTGCTGCCGGGCCTCAGTTCGCGCCCGCAGCCGGTGCATGC
>JBEQAM010000045.1:4070-10468 GCA_041640375.1 Rehaibacterium sp.
CGGCGCCGTACCTGCCATCGAAGGTGCGGGCGGTCATCGACGCCCTGGTCGAACAGGTGCCGCCGCGGCTCGGTGCTGTCGCGCCAGCGGGATGACGGGGTTCGCCCGCCGCGAGCCCCTCCACGCCCTGCGCTGGCCCGCGAAATGAGGCATCCTCGCCTCCCCTTTCCGACCGACGCGACGACATGCGCCTGCAACTGTCCACCTGGCCCGAGGTCGAGGCCTACCTCTCCCGCTCCACCGGCATCATCGTGCCGATCGGCTCGACCGAGCAGCACGGCCCCAACGGCCTGATCGGTACCGATGCGCTGTGCCCGGAGATCGTCGCCAACGGCGTGGCCGAGCGCATCGACGTGCTGGTGGCGCCGACCATCAACATCGGCATGGCCCAGCACCACCTCGCGTTCCCCGGCTCGATCACGCTGCGGCCGAGCACGCTGATCGCGGTGATCCGCGACGTAGTGCAGTCGCTGGCGCGGGCGGGTTTCCGCCACATCTATTTCTTCAACGGCCACGGCGGCAACGTCGCCACGGTGCAGGCGGCGTTCGCCGAGATCTACGCCGACAACAGCCTGTCCGGCGCGCCGATCTCGCCGCTGCGGCTCAAGCTCGCCAACTGGTATCTGGGCAAGCGGGTCGGCCGGGTGTCGCGCGAGCTGTTCGCCGCCGACGAGGGCAGCCACGCCACGCCCTCGGAAATCTCGCTGACCTGGTACGCCTACCCGCAGGCGGCGCGACAGGTGCCGATGGCGCCCGCGCGCGCACCGACCGGCAGTTTCCGCGACGCCGAGGATTACCGCCGCGTGTTCCCCGACGGGCGTATCGGCTCGAATCCGTCACTGGCCAGCGTCGAGGCCGGACAGCGGCTGTTCGAGGCCAGCGTCGAGGACACCATCGAGGACTACACCGCCTTCCTCGCCCAGTGACGCGCAAGACGCGCAGGCCCGCGGGAACGCAGGCCCCATGGCCGTGGGTCAGCTGTAGCCGATCCAGACCGCGACCACCAGCGCCGCCGCGGCCAACACCAGCAGCTTGAGCATCAGCGGCCAGACGAAGCGGAACCAGCGGTCGAACGGAATGCCGGCCGCGCCGAGGATCGCCATGAGCACGATGTTGGTCGGCAGGATGATGTTCGACAGGCCGTCGCCGAACTGGAATGCCAGCACCGCCACCTGCCGCTCGATACCGACCACGTCGGCCAGCGGCGCCATGATCGGCATGGTCGCGAAGGCCTGGCCCGAACCGGACGGGATGAAGAAGTTCATGAAGGTCTGCATCAGCAGCATGCCGATCGCCGACAGCTCCGCGCCGACCCAGCCCAGCGGAATCGAGGCGCCGTGGACGATGGTGTGCAGTACCTGCCCGTCCTCCAGGATCAGCGCGATCGAGCGGGCGAAGCCGACCAGCAGCGCCACGGCCGCCAGTTCGATCGCGCCGTTGGTGAAGCGCTTGGCCATCTCGTCGAGACTCAGGCCGCCGACCAGGCCGGCGATCACGGCAATCGCCAGCCAGATCGCACCGAGCTGGTTGAGGTACCAGCCGTGCTGCGAGATGCCGTACACCATCGCCACCAGGCCGACCAGGGTGACCATGGCCACGACCAGCCGGCGCCGGTCCAGCGACGGGTATTCGGCGCGCGCGCTGTGGCGCGGGTCATCGAGGTCGGCGACCAGGCTCGCCGAGGGATCGGCCGCCACCCGCTGCGAATAACGCCAGACATGATGCGCCGCCACCGCGACGAAGGGCACGAACAGCGCCAGCCGGTAGCCCCAGCCCGAGGTGGGCGGCAGCTCGGCGATGCCCTGCGCGACGATCACCGTGTAGGGGTTCATCCAGGCCACGCCGTAACCGACGCCGTAGCCGCAGATCATGATACCCATGGCGGTCATGGCATCCAGCCGCATCGCCACGCACAGCGAAATCAGCACCACCGCGAACGGGATGTACTCGGTCGACACGCCAAAGGTGCCCGAACCCGCGGCGAAGGCCGCCGTGCCGAACACGATCAGCAGCGCCGGATTGTGGCCGATGCGGCGCAACAGCCAGCCGAGCACGGCGTCGATCATGCCGGTGGCGCGCAGCACGGCGATGGCGCCGCCGACGATCAGCAGGAAGAAGATGATCGCCTGCGCATCGGCCAGGGCGCGCGGCACCGCGGTGAACAGCACCGCCGGCGACAGCCAGACCCGCTCGGCGTGCACGGTATAGCTGCCCGGCACCACCATCATCCGACCCTGTTCGTTGGGCGCCATCTGGAAGCTGCCCTGCGGCAGCAGCCAGGTCGCCACCAGCGCCAGGATCATGATCATGAACAACAGGACCAGCGTGTGCGGAACGTGGAAGCGTTTCGACATGGGCGCAGCGCCTCGTGGCAGGTGGTGGCGGGCAAAGTCCCGGATGCTACTCCACTCGCCGCCGTCCTGCGCAGGGCGCTGACCGCCCAGGGGCCTCTCGGCAGACGTCCCGAGTGGCACACGTGCCGCTGCCGGTGCGGGCCGAGCCGCCGGTCAGCCCGTCAAACCCGCGATTCGCCTCACATTTCTGGCACCGGGCAGCACCTGCCCTACGCACTCTGTGACGCGATCAGCAACTTCGCTCCACTCCCGTTCGGAGACTGCATGCCACGCGCCGCCGGCCGACGGCCGACAGCGCATCGCGGCCGGCGCCGCGACCGGCATCCGACGGAACTCCAGACGTGCGCACTTCCCTCAAGACCCTCGCCCTGCTCGGCCTGCTGCTGGCCCTGCCCACGCTCGCCTTCGCACAGGGGCGGTCCGGCGGCAGCAACCAGCCGCCGACCGCGGTCATCGTCACCCCGGGGGCCGGCGCGCAGTTCGACGCCGGCACCGACATCGCCATCGAGGCCGATGCCCACGACAGCGACGGCCGGGTCGCGCGGGTGGATTTCTACCAGGGCACGACCCTGCTCGGCCGTGTCAGCAAGGCCCCCTGGCGGCTGGTGTGGCGCAACGTGCCGGCCGGCGAGTACTCGCTCACCGCGGTGGCGACCGACAATGCCAAGGCCACCGGCCGATCGGCGCCGGTCGTCATCAGCGTCGAGACCAGGGCCGACACCACCCCGCCCAGCGTGCCCACCGGGCTGGCGTCGAACGGCCAGACCGCCAGCAGCATCACGCTCACCTGGAACGCCTCCAGCGACGAGGCCGGCGGCAGTGGCGTGGCCGGCTACGACGTGTTCCGCGATGGCGTCAGGATCGCCTCGCCCGCGTCCACCGGCCACACCGACAGCGGCCTGAGCGCCGACACCGCCTACAGCTATGCGGTCCGCGCGCGCGACCACGCCGGCAACACCTCGGCGCTGAGCGCCGCCATCTCGGTGCGTACCGCCAGGGCCGACGGCGACGGTGGCGACCCGGCGCGCGTGGTCGGCTACTTCACCCAGTGGGGCATCTACACCCAGGGCTACCGGGTGAAGGAGCTCGACACCAGCGGCGCGGCCTCGCGCCTGACCCACCTCATCTACGCCTTCGGTAACGTCCGCGACAACCGCTGCGAACTGGGCGTGCTCAAGGCCACCGACCCGGACACCGGCGAGGGCGGCGATGCCTACGCCGACTACTCGCGCACCTACAGCGCCGCCGAGAGCGTCGACGGCAAGGCCGATACCTGGGGTCAGCCGCTGCGCGGCCACTGGAACCAGCTCAAGAAGCTCAAGGCCCGGCACCCGCACCTGAAGGTGATGATCTCGCTGGGCGGCTGGACCTGGTCGCGCGGCTTCGCCGAGGCGGCGCGGCCGGAAAACCGCGAGGCCTTCGTCGCCTCCTGTATCGACGCCTACATCCACGGCAATCTCCCGCTGTTCGATCACGCCGGCGGCCCCGGCGCCGCGGCCGGGGTGTTCGACGGCTTCGACATCGACTGGGAGTACCCGGCCGCCTGCGGTCTGACCTGCGGCAACGCCGAGGACAGCGCCAACTTCACCGCCCTGCTGGCCGAGTTCCGCCGCCAGCTCGACGCGGTACGCCCGGGCCTGCTGCTCAGCGCCGCGGTCGGCGCCGGCATCGACAAGATCCGCGTCACCGAGCCGGGCCAGTACCAGCGGCACGTCGATTTCATCAACCTGATGACCTACGACTTCCACGGCAGTTGGGAGTCGCGCACCAATTTCCACTCGGCACTGTTCGACTCGCCGAACGATCCCTCCACCGGCGACGCGAAGCTCTACAACACCCATGACGCGGTCGAGGCGATGCTGGCGCGGGGCGTGCCGGCGTCCAAGCTGCACCTGGGCGTGGCCTCCTACGGCCGCGGCTGGACCGAGGTCAAGAGCACCAACAACGGCCTGTACCAGAGCGGCAAGCCCGCGCCGGGCAGCCTGGGGAGCGGCATCGAGAGCTACCGGGTGCTGGCCGCGCGCGACGCACCGCGCTTCGTCGATCCCCATTCGCGGGCCAGCTGGACCTACGACGGCAAGACCTTCTGGAGCTTCGACGACCCGCAGACGCTGGCCGACAAGACCACCTACGCGAAAGTGCAGGGGCTGGGCGGCGTCTTCCTGTGGGACTTCAGCGGCGACGATGCGGCGGGCTCGCTGATCACGGCGATCAGCGACGGACTGCGCTGAGCCCGAAGGTGGCGGCTCGGGCCCGCCCATCGTCACACGCCCGCGGACCGGCTGTCGGGGGCTGAGACCAGGGCCGGGAGCACGGGACAGCGGCACTGCCTCATCCCGGGCTCCCGGCCTCCACTTCTTCATGGATCGGCCGCTCGCAGCGGAACAGCCGCATCGGCAACAGGTTGCGCCATTCGGTTTCACCCAGCACCTGCGCGAAGCGGTCGCGCAGCAGCGGCAGCACGCGGTTGGAATGCTGGTAGACCAGCAGCCGTCCATCCGCACTCAGCGCATCGCGCACCGCATCGAGCACTGCGCCGCGCAAGGCTTCGGGCATGGTGCTGAAAGGGATGCCCGAGATCGCCGCGTCGACCCGCCCGAGACCGTGCGCGCGAAGATGCGCGCGCAGATCGGCGGCGCTGCCGTGCACCACGGTCAGGCGCGGGTCGCGGATCGTCCGGCGCAGGGCGGCGACGAAATCGGCATTGGTTTCCACCGCCAGCAGGCGTGCCTCGGCCGGCAGGCGCGCTAGCAGCGCGCGGGTCACCGCGCCGGTCCCCGGCCCGAGCTCGACCACGGTGCGGCAACCCTGCCAGGCCACGCCGTCCAGCAGGCGCCTGACCAGTGCGGGCGAACTCTCGACGAAAGTCCCGACAGTGAGCGGGTGCTTGAGGAAATTGGCGGCGAACAGCAGACCGCGCCCGAGACCGTCCAGCCAACGCCTCGCCGGCGCGGCACCGGCGCGCCCGTTGCGCTCCTTCACCGGCTTCCGATCCGTGTCTGGGGGCTGGGCTTGCATCGGCATCGATCCTCGCAGGCTCTGGGTTCTGGTTACGTGAACATCATCGGGCCGTCAACCCGCCCCGCCATGCTCACAGCCGTCCCTGCCGACGCAGGCGTCGGCGCACCAGCCATCGATAAATGACCGACAGCGCGTGGCGGAGGCCGGGGAGCCCGATCAGCCGGGCCAGCCACCGCAGTCGGCGCGTGCGCGCCAGCAGCAGGATGTAGGCGTCGAGCTCGCGATGGATGCGCCCGTGCGCATCCAGCACGTGCAGCGCCAGCAGCGCTTCGTCCGGATCGATGCCGCGGGCGCGCAAGGCTGCATCGTGCCCGGTGATGTCGCACCATTCGACCGCCTCGCCGGCCTCGCCCGCCAGCCGTTCGTAGCGCGCCCGGTCGCGCACGCAGCGCGGGCAGGCGCCGTCGTAGAACACCGTCAAACGCTCGCGCGCAGCCATCGCCATCCTCACTCCGGCAGCGCCCGCGCGATCAGCGCCCGGCAATCGGTATCCGTGGGCAAGGTGCCGAAGGCCAGGCCGTGGCCGTCGTCGAGGCGAGAACGGCAGAAGCTCTCCGCGGCCGCGGCCAGCTCCGGTTCGCGGCTCGCCGCGCGCAGCAGCAGCGTCGCCTGCAGCGCCAGCGCCATGCGTTCGACCAGGAAACGGGCGCGCACCTCGATGCCGTCAGGGCTGTCCAGCGCCAGCGCGAGCGTGTCGATTTCCTCATCCAATGCCTCATCGAGCCCGCGCGCCGCGCCAAGCTCCGCGAACAGCGCCTCGCGGGTGAGCGGCTCGCGCCCGAGCGCGCGCAGCACATCCAGACACTGGATGTTGCCGCAGCCTTCCCAGATCGAGTTGAGCGGCGCCTCGCGGTAAAGCCGCGCCAGCATCGACTCCTCGACGTAGCCGGCGCCCCCCAGGCACTCCTGCGCCTCGTTGACGAACGGCACCGCACGCTTGCACAGCCAGTACTTGCCGATGGCGGTGGCCAGCCGCGCGAAGGCGGCCTCGCCGGAGTCGCGCGCCGAGGCGTCCACCGCGCG
>JBEQAM010000046.1:0-10439 GCA_041640375.1 Rehaibacterium sp.
CCTGGTAGACCGAACCCATGCCGAGCAGCACGGCCAGCACGGCGACAATGACGATGATCGGCCTCATCGGCGGCTCTCCTCACGGCCGGTGCGGCCGGTGCGACTGGTGCGGGGCGAGGTGTCGGGAGGCGGCGCCAGCGCGGGCAGCGCGGCACCGGCGGCCGGCAGGCGGCTCATCGGCGTCTCGCCCGCGCCCTGGCCGCCCAGCGGCAGGTACAGCACGTTGCCGCTGTCGCCAGAGTAGACCTTGCGGTTGTTGGCGAGCACTTCCTGCATCGTCTCCAGGTACAGGCGGCGACGGGTGACCTCGGGCGCCTTGCGGTACTCGTCGACCAGCAGGCGGAAGCGCTCGGCATCGCCTTCGGCGCGGGCGATCGCGGCCTGCTTGTAGCCCTCGGCCTCGGTGCGGATGCGGGCAGCGGTACCGCGCGCCTCCGGGACCACCTTGCTGGCGTAGGCCTGGGCCTCGCTCTCGATGCGTTCGCGGTCCTCGCGGGCGCTGATCGCGTCGTCGAAGGCTTCGCGCACTTCCGCCGGCGGACGGGCGTTCTGCAGGTTGAGCACGCTCACCTGCAGACCGGTGCCGTAGCTGTCCAGCGTGGCCTGCAGGCGGGTACGCGCCTCGGCGGCCAGCGCGGCACGCTCGCCGGTGAGGATGGTGTCCATCTCGTTGCTGCCGATCACGTCGCGCACGGCGCTCTCGGCGGCCTGGCGCAGGGTGTCGTCGGGTTCGCGGGTGCCGAACAGGTAACCGCGCGGATCGGACACCAGGTACTGCACGTTGAACTCGATCTGGACGATGTTCTCGTCGCGGGTCAGCAGGCGCACCTGGTCGGAGATGCTGCGCACCTGGGTGACGTCGACCTTCTCGACCGTCTCGATCGGGCGCGGCCACTTGAAGTTGGGGCCGGGCGACATCAGCCGGTCGAACTTGCCGAAACGCAGCACCACGCCGCGCTGGCGCTCGTCGATCATCTGCCAGCTGTCGAACACGATCCAGATCGCCAGCAGCAGCACGACCCAGCCGAGCAGACCGCCGGCGCCGGGCGCGCCGCCCTTGCCGTTGCGCGGCGGCGAGCCGCCGCCGAAAACGCGGCCCAGATTGGCCTTGAGGCGATTGAGGAAGGCCTCGACGTCGTCGCCGGGATCGCGCCCCTTCCAGGGCTCCTTGCCGCCGCCTTTACCCGGTTCGTTCCAAGCCATCCGTATCTCTCCTGTCCGGCGCCCGATCCACCCGTTGCCGGGCCGCTGTGGGCCGGGACGTCGCAGGTCGAGGGAATGGCGCGCCGATGCGCAGTGGGTCGTTCAACCGGCCCGATTGTAGGAACCCCCACCGTGAGCGGCAAGCAAAAGCGCCCTGAGCGGCGCGGCTTCCGGCAGCGCGGCCAGCTGTTCGGCCGTGCTGCGGGGCATGTCGAGGTCGAGCTGCCAGCCATCCTCCTCGACCCGCTCGCCACGCACCACCCCGAGATCGTACAGACGGGCGCGCAGCCGGCCGGCCGAGCCCGGCAGATGCAGCCCGGCCCGCAATCGGGCCACGGCGAAACGCTCGGCCAGCGCCTGCCGCAGCAGCTCCAGCCCCTGCCCGCTCATCGCCGACAGCCAGACCCGCTCGTGGCCCTCGCCGGGACGGTCGCGGCGCGGGGCGGCGCCCTCGATCCGGTCGATCTTGTTGTAAACCAGCAATTGCGGCAGTTCGCCGGCGCCGATTTCCTCCAGTACCGCATCGACCTGGGTGATGCGCTCCTCGCGCAGCGGGTCGGCGGCATCGATCACGTGCAGCAGCAGATCGGCATCGCGTGCCTCCGACAACGTGGAGCGGAACGCGGCGACCAGCTCGTGCGGCAGATCGCGCACGAAACCCACCGTGTCGGACAGCACCACCGGCCCGCAGTCCAGCCCCTCGACCCGGCGCACGGTCGGATCGAGGGTGGCGAACAGCTGGTCGGCGGCGTAGACGCCGGCGCCAGTCAGCGCGTTGAACAGGGTCGACTTGCCGGCGTTGGTGTAGCCGACCAGCGCCACCCGCGGCACCTCGTTGCGCAGCCGGGCGCGGCGCATCTGGGCGCGCTGCACCTGGACCTTGTCGAGCTGACGCTGCAACGACTCCACGCGTCGCTGCAGCAGGCGGCGGTCCATTTCGAGCTGGGTCTCGCCCGGGCCGCGCAGGCCGATGGCGCCGCCGCGCTGGCGCTCCAGGTGGGTCCAGCCGCGCACCAGCCGCGTGGCCAGATGCCTGAGCTGGGCCAGCTCGACCTGCAGCTTGCCCTCGTGCGAGCGCGCGCGCAGGGCGAAGATGTCGAGGATCAGGCCGGTGCGGTCGATCACGCGCCGTCGCAGCGCCCGCTCGAGGTTGCGCACCTGCACCGGGCTCAAGGCGTGGTTGACCAGCACCAGGTCGGCGCCGGTCGTGTCGCAGAGCATCTTCGCTTCCTCGACCTTGCCGCTGCCGATGTAGTAACCGGGATTGGGCCGGTCGATGCGTGCGGTGAGCGTGGCGGCGATGGTGGCGCCCGCCGAGCGGGCCAGCTCGGCGAACTCCTGCAGCAGATCATCGTCCGGCGATCCGCCCCCGCGCGCGGGCGGCAGGGGCTGGATCAGCAGGGCGTGCTCGCCCCGTTTGGATCGCTCGAACACCGGGGAGTCACGCCTCCGCGCTGTCGCCTTCGTCGACGGTGCCGGACGGCGTCTGTGCGCCACCCGGACCGATGCGGACGTTGCGCGCCGGCACCACGGTGGAAATCGCGTGCTTGTAGACCATTTGGCTCACCGTGTTGCGCAGCAGCACCACGAACTGGTCGAAGCTCTCGATGGTGCCCTGCAGCTTGATGCCGTTGACCAGGTAGATCGAGACCGGCACGCGCTCACGACGCAGGGCATTGAGAAAAGGATCCTGCAGGGATTGTCCCTTGGACATGGTGGACTCCGGTTGTTGTTGTGGCGCGCCAGACCGGCGCGTTCCCCGGCCAATGGGTCCTGGCCGGCAAGCGGGAGCATCTGCCCCCATCGCGCATGGTACACCCGGCCGGCGCGTCAGCGGCCGAGGAACAGCCGCCGGGCGGCGTCGAGCTCGGTGCGGTCGGCCAGCGGGTCCAGCCAGCGCGCGTCCAGCGCGCCGCGCAGCCAGGTGAACTGGCGCTTGGCGAGCTGGCGGGTGGCGGCGATGGCCTGCGCGCGGAAGGTGGCGGCGTCGGTTTCCCCGTCCAGGTGCGCCCACGCCTGGCGGTAGCCGACCGCCCGCATCGCCGGCAGGTCCGGATGCAGGCGCGGGTCGGCGCGCAGCCGGCGCACCTCGTCGAGGAAGCCCGCCGCCAGCATCGCGTCGAAGCGCGCGGCGATGCGCGCATGCAACACGGCCCGCTCACGCGGGGCGAGCACCAGTCTGAGCACGCGGAATGGAAACGGCCGTCGCTGCGCGGCCCGCTGCCAGTCGCTGATCGGCCGGCCGGTGAGCCGCCACACCTCCAGCGCGCGCATGATCCGCTGCGGATCGGTGGCGTGAATGCGCGCGGCGGCCTCCGGGTCCACCTTCGCCAGCTCGGCATGCAGCGCCGGCCAGCCGCGCTCGGCGGCCTCGGCGGCGATGGCTTCGCGCATCGCCGCATCGGCCTCGGGCATCTCCGACAGCCCGTGCAGCAACGCGTGAAAGTACAGCCCGGTGCCGCCGACCAGCAGCGGCACCCGGCCCTGCGCGGCGAGGTCGCGCATCGCCGCCAGCGCGTCGCGGGCGAACTCGGCCGCCGAGTAGCTTTCGTGCGGGTCGCGGATGTCGATCAGGCGGTGCGGCGCGCGCGCCAGCAGCGCGGCGTCGGGCTTGGCGCTGCCGATGTCCATGCCGCGGTACACCAGCGCCGAATCGACGCTGACGATTTCCGTGTCGAGCGCCTCGGCCCAGTCCGCCGCCAGCGCGGTCTTGCCCGAGGCGGTCGGCCCCATCAGGGCGATGGCCAGCGGGCGGCGGTCCGCGCGGGAATCGCTCACGGCCGGATCAACCGCGCGCGGCCTGCAGCTCGGCCTGCACCTGGTCGAAAGTGGCCTGGATGGCTGCCGAGGGCGCGCGGTCGGCGCGGCTGACCAGCCAGATCGCCAGCGAAGCGAACAGCACGCCGGGCACCATCTCGTACAGGCCGAACCAGCCGAACTGCTTCCACACGATCACGGTCGTGGCGCCGACCAGCATGCCGGCCAGCGCGCCGTTCCGGGTCATGCGCTTCCACATGAGCGAGATCACCACCACCGGGCCGAAGGCGGCGCCGAAGCCGGCCCAGGCATAGCTGACCAGCCCGAGCACGCGGCTGTCCGGGTCGGCGGCCAGCGCGATGGCGAGCAGCGCCACGCCGAGCACGGTCAAGCGCCCCACCCACACCAGCTCGCGCTGGCTGGCGCGCGGGCGGATGAAGGGCTTGTAGAAATCCTCGGTCAGCGCGCTGGAGCACACCAGCAACTGCGCGCTGAGCGTGCTCATGATGGCGGCGAGGATGGCCGAGAGCAGGATGCCGGCCACCCACGGGTTGAACAGCACACTGGCCAGCGCGATGAACACGCGCTCGGGGTTGGCCAGCACGGCGCCTGCCTGCTCCGCATGCCCCTGGAAGTAAGCGATGCCGAACAGGCCCACGCCCATCGCCCCGAGCAGGCACAGGATCATCCAGGTCATGGCGATGCGCCGCGCCGCCGGGATCGCCCGCACCGACTCGGCCGCCATGAAGCGCGCCAGGATGTGCGGCTGGCCGAAGTAGCCCAGGCCCCAGGCCATCAGCGAGACGATCCCGACCAACGATGTGCCGCGGAAGAAATCGAGGTAGGCCGGGTCGGCCGCCTCGATCGCCGCCAGGCTGGCGGCGAAGCCGCCTTCGCCGTGGATGACCGCGAGCGGCGTGACGATCAGCGCCAGGAACATCAGGCTGGCCTGCACGGTGTCGGTCCAGCTCACCGCCAGGAAGCCGCCCACGAAGGTGTAGGTCACCGTCGCCGCCGCACCGACCCACAGGGCGGTTGCGTAGGGCACGCCGAACACGCTCTCGAACAGGCGCGCGCCGGCGACGATGCCCGAGGAGGCGTAGACCGCGAAGAACACCAGGATCACCAGCGCCGAGAGCACGCGCAGGATGCGGCTGTCATCCTCGAAACGGTAAGTGAAGTAGTCCGGCAGCGTCAGTGCGTTGTGGGTGCGCTCGGTGTAGACGCGCAACCGGCCGGCCACCAGCGTCCAGTTCAGCCAGGCGCCGAGGGTCAGGCCGATGGCGATCCAGCTCTCGGCCAGGCCGGTGGCGAACAGTGCGCCGGGCAAACCGAGCAGCAGCCAGCCGCTCATGTCCGAGGCGCCGGCGGCCAGCGCGGTCACGAAGCTGCCGAGACTGCGGCCGCCGAGGATGTAGTCGTCGAAGCTGCGGGTGAAACGGTAGGCGACGAAGCCGATGCCGATCATCACCACGATGTAGACGGCAAAGGTGATGTGCAGCGGCGAGAAGGCGGTCATGCGCGGGTTCCCCGTTGGCGGCGCGGCGGCCAAGCTTAACCGGCCGGCTTGCGCCGGCCTACTGCCGGAGTAGGCTGGTGTGCATCCCGCTCCGGGGATTGCCCGATGCCGCGTTGGAAGTCGCTGGGTTTCCTGCTGGTTTTCGTCGTGCCGGCGCTGATGCCGGCCGCAGCCTGGCTGGGTGCGGCCACGGGCGCGGCGGACGCCGCCGCCTGGTTCCCGCTGCTGTTCCTGTTCGTGCTGCTGCCGTTGGCCGACTACGCCATCGGCCACGACCCGCGCAATCCCGACCCCACGCAGATGGCGGCACTGGAGGACTCCCGCTGGTTTCGCGCCCTGCCCCTGCTCGCGCTGCCGGTGCAGGCCTGGCTGCTCGCCTGGTCGGGCCGGCATTTCGTCGAGGCCGGTTACGGGCCGATCGGCGCCGTCGGCTGGCTGCTGTCGCAGGGCGTGGTCGGCGGCGTGCTGGCGATCAACAGCGCGCACGAACTGATCCACCGCGACAACCGGCTCGAGCGCGGCGTCGGCGGTCTGCTGCTCGCCACCGTCGGCTACCACGGCTTCAAGGTCGAGCACGTGCGCGGCCACCACGTCCACGTCGCCACGCCCGCGGACGCGTCCAGCGCCCGCCTCGGCCAGAGCCTGTGGCATTTCCTGCCACGCGCGCTGTGGCGCAACACCGTCAACGCCTGGCGGCTGGAGGCCGCGCGCCTGCGTCGCCGCGGCCTGCCGTGGTGGCACTGGCGCAACGAACTGATCGGCTGGACGGCACTGTGGCTGGCGCTGGCGGGCGCATTCGCGTGGTCACTCGGCGGTGCGGGCCTGTTGTTCTTTCTCGCGCAGGGCTTCTTCGCCGCCTGCTCGCTGGAGGTCATCAACTACGTCGAACACTACGGACTGGAGCGGCGACGCCTGCCGGACGGCCGCTACGAGCGGCCCACCCGCCTGCACAGCTGGAACTCGGACTACGCGCTGAGCAACCTGCTGCTGTTCCAGTTGCAACGCCACTCCGACCATCACGAGACACCGCGCCGGCGCTACCCGGCGTTGCTGCACCACCCCGAAAGCCCGCAATTGCCGGGCGGCTACGCGGCGATGTTCGTGCTGGCGCTGGTGCCGCCGTTGTGGTTCCGGGTGATCGACCCGCGCGTGCGCGCATTCCGCGATACGCCGGCCCCCGTGTAGAAACGAGGCAGTCGTCTGCCGCGGACTGACGACGCCAGTCGCGACCGCAAAGCAGCGAAGACACGTGGCAGCGCCCTCCATCACCCTTGCAGGCCGGGACATCCGGGCTGTCGCAGGCGCAGCTCACGCCGCCCCGGCGCAGGCGGCGTTTTCCACAGCCGATGTGGACAAGCGCCGGGGAAAGCCTGTGGACAGTCCGCGCAACCGCTTTGGCAGCGGGCACTTGCATCGCGCTGGCGATTCCGTGACCAGCGCAGGAAAGTCCGTCAGTCGTCGTCCGGCCAGCGCGGCATCGCCGGCGCGGCGGGCCTGCCCTTCGGCATCGGCTGCGCGGCGACGGCATTCCACACCTTGAGCGCATCCACGGTGGGCGCCACGTCGTGGACGCGGACGATGCGCGCGCCGCGCTGTACGGCGACCAGCGCGGCGGCCACCGAACCGGCGACGCGGTCGTCCACCTCGCGGCCGGTCAGCGCGCCGATCATCCGCTTGCGCGACAGGCCGGCCAGCACGGTGCCGCCGAGCTCGGCGAAGCGCCCGAGCTGCGCCAGCAGCGCCAGGTTGTGCTCCAGCGTCTTGCCGAAGCCGAAGCCGGGATCCAGGACCAGGCGCTTTTTCGGGATGCCGGCCATCTCGCAGGCGAACACGCGCTGGGCGAGGAAGCCGTGCACCTCGGCGACGACGTCCTGGTAGTGCGGCGCGTCCTGCATCGTGCGTGGCCCGCCCTGCATGTGCATCAGCACGACCGGCACCCCGAGCTCCGCCGCGGCCTCGAGCGCACCGTCGCGGCGCAACGCGTACACGTCATTGATCATGCCCGCGCCAGCCGCCACGGCCGCGCGCATGACCTCGGCCTTCGAGGTGTCGACCGAGATCGGCACGCCGGTCTGCTCCGCCAGCCGCTCGATCACCGGGATCACGCGGCGCAGCTCTTCCGCCACCGGCACCTCGTCCGCGCCCGGGCGGGTGGATTCGCCGCCGACATCGAGCAGGTCCGCGCCCTCCTCCACCAGCCGCAGGCCGTGGGCGACGGCGGCCTCCACACTGGCGTGCGCACCGCCGTCGGAGAACGAATCGGGCGTGACGTTGATGATGCCCATCACGCGCGGCTGGTCGAGCGTCAGCGCGCGGCCGGCGCAGTCGAGGACGGGGATGCCGGGATCGTCGAACATTTCGGGGCTCGGGGCTCGGGGCTCGGGGCTCGGGGCTCGGGGCTCGGGGCTCGGGGCTCGGGGCTCGGGGCTCGGGGCTCGGGAAAGCCTGACGGCATCGTCATTCCCGCGCAAGCGGGAATCCCGTGCCGCTTCGTGTCTGCAAGCAAGCATGTGTCCGTGGCCGCATCGGACACCCCTCGCCTTTGCCTTTCCCGATCCCCGCCCCGCAACGAACGAGCCCCTCCGAAGAGGGGCTCGCGCGTTGCGGGGTCACGCCTGCGGTGCCGGTCCGCCGATGGCGCCGGCGGCGGGTTTGTCGCTGTCGCCTGGCGGCGACTGGCGGCCGGTCTTGCCCCAGTCGGCCGGCGGCGGCGGACGACGGCCTTCCATGATGGCGTCGATCTGCTGCGCGTCGATGGTCTCGTAGGTCAGCAGGGCCTCGGCCATGAGGTGCAGTTTGTCGATGTTCTCGGTGAGGATCCGCTTGGTCCGTGCGTAGGCCTTGTCGAGGATGCTGCGAACCACCTCGTCGATCTTGCGCGCGGTCTCGTCCGAGACGTTCTTGTGCTGGGTCACCGAGCGGCCGAGGAAGACCTCGTCCTCCTGCTCGCCATAGGCCACCGGCCCCATCTCGTCGGACAGGCCCCACTTGGTGACCATGTTGCGGGCCAGCTTGGTGGCGCGCTCGATGTCGTTGGAGGCGCCGGTGGTGACCTTGTGCTCGCCGAAGATCAGCTCCTCGGCCACGCGGCCGCCGTACAGCGAACACAGCTGCGATTCGATCGCGGTCTTGTTGAAGCTGTACTTGTCGCCCTCGGGCAGGTACATGGTCACGCCCAGGGCGCGGCCGCGCGGGATGATGGTGACCTTGTAGACCGGGTCGTGCTCCGGGACCAGGCGACCGACGATGGCGTGACCGGCCTCGTGGTAGGCGGTGAGTTTCTTCTCCTCCTCGCTCATCGCCATCGAGCGCCGCTCGGCGCCCATCAGGATCTTGTCGCGGGCGCGGTCGAAGTGCTCCATGCGCACGTCCTTGGCGTTCTCGCGGGCGGCGAACAGCGCCGCTTCGTTGACCAGATTGGCCAGGTCGGCGCCGGAGAAGCCCGGCGTGCCGCGCGCGATCACCATCGGATCGACGTCCTCGGCCAGCGGCACGCGGCGCATGTGCACCTTGAGGATCTGTTCGCGGCCCTTCACGTCGGGCAGGCCCACCACCACCTGGCGGTCGAAGCGGCCCGGACGCAGCAGCGCCGGGTCGAGCACGTCGGGGCGGTTGGTGGCGGCGATGACGATCACGCCCTCGGTGCCCTCGAAGCCGTCCATCTCGACCAGCAACTGGTTGAGGGTCTGCTCGCGCTCGTCGTGGCCGCCGCCGAGGCCGGCGCCGCGATGGCGGCCGACCGCATCGATCTCGTCGATGAAGATGATGCAGGGGGCGTGCTTCTTGGCCTGCTCGAACATGTCGCGGACGCGGCTGGCGCCGACGCCGACGAACATCTCGACGAAATCGGAGCCGGAGATGCTGAAGAACGGCACCTTGGCCTCGCCGGCGATGGCGCGGGCCAGCAGGGTCTTGCCGGTACCGGGCGGGCCGACCATCAGCACGCCGCGCGGAATCTTGCCGCCCAGACGCTGGAACTTGCCCGGGTCGCGCAGGAACTCGACCAGTTCGCCGACCTCCTCCTTGGCCTCGTCGCAGCCAGCCACGTCGGAGAAATTCACCTTGACCTGGTCCTCGCTCTGCATCTTGGCGCGCGAACGGCCGAAGCTCATCGCCCCCTTGCCGCCGCCGCCGGACTGCAGCTGCCGCATGAAGAAGATGAAGATGCCGATGAAGATCAGGTACGGCAGCAGGTTGATCAGGATGTAGGTCAGCGAGGGGCCGCTCGCCGGCGGCGCCTGCTCGATGGCGACGCGGTGTTCCAGCAGGTCGTTGACCAGGTCCTTGTCGCCCGGGTTGTAGGTGATGAAGCGGGTGCCGTCCTTGCGTTCGCCGCGGATGGTCACCCGGTCCTCGTCGATGTGGACCTTGGACACGGAATTGCTGCGGACCAGCTGGATGAACTGATCGTAGGCCAGGGCCTGCGTACTGGCGCCACGCGGCGAAAAGCTCTGGAACACCGCCATCAGCACGACGGCGACGATCACCCAGAGCAGCAGATTCTTGGCCAGATCGTTCATTCGTATCCCTTGCAGTTGCGTGCCGGCCACGCCGGCACCTTCACCCTACCGCGCGCGCTTGCCGGTCGCCAGCGCGTAGACCTCGGGCGAGCGGCTGCGCGAGGCCTTGGGCTTGCGGATCGCCACCCTGTCGTAGCGCTTGCGCAGCTCGCGGACGTAGTCGTCGAAACCCGCGCCCATGAAAAGTTTGACCAGGAAGGCCCCGCCCGGTTTCAGGTGGGCGTCGGCGAAGTCCCGGGCCAGTTCGACCAGGTACATCGAGGCGGGCTGGTCGACCGCACTCACCCCCGTCATATTGGGGGCCATGTCGGAGAGCACAAGGTCCACCGGCTCGCCGGCCAGGCTGGCCTCCAGCCGGGACAGTGCCTCCGCCTCCCTGAAGTCGCCGTGAAGGAACTCCACCCCGGCGATCGGCGGCATGTCCAGGATGTCCAGCGCGA
>JBEQAM010000047.1:0-10342 GCA_041640375.1 Rehaibacterium sp.
GGTCTCGGGCCGGCCGCGGCTCGCGCGGGTCACGCCGCAGTACGCCGATCAGTCGAGGACGGCGATGGCATCGACCTCGACCTGCGCGCCCTTGGGCAGGGCAGCCACGCCGATGGTCGAACGCGCTGGGTACGGCTGGCTGAAGTACTCGGCCATCACCGCGTTGACGGTAGCGAAGTCGCCCAGATCGGTGAGGTAGATGCCGACGCGCACCACCTGCGACAGCGAACCACCGGCCGCCTCGCAGACCGCCTTGAGGTTGTCGAACACGCGCCGTGCCTGGGTGGCGATGTCGCCCTCGACCAGTGTCATCGTCGCCGGATCGAGCGGGATCTGGCCGGAGAAATACAGCGTGTTGCCGCAACGCACGGCCTGCGAATACGGGCCGATGGCGGCGGGGGCGTTCTCGGTGCTGACGGGCTGGCGGGACATGGGGCTCTTCCGGGCGGGTAGGTCCCGGATTCTATCGGCGTGCCGATGGTTCGGAAATCGGCCTGCCTACAACCGCTGCACCCCATGCACCACACCCAGCCGGCGCACGCGCCGGATCACGTCGGCCAGATGCTTGCGGTGGCGAACCTCGATGGCGAAATGCAGCACGGCGACAGTGATGTCGCGCTCCTGGTATTCGACGCTGTCGATATTGGAGTTGGCCGCCGCCACCGCCGCCGCCACCTGCGCCAGCACGCCGGGCTTGTTGTCGACCTCGATGCGCAGGCCGGCACGGTAATCGCCCTCGACGTTGCGGTCCCAGTCGATCGGCACCCAGCGCTCGGGCGACTTGCGGTACTCGGGCACGTTGCGGCATTCGAGCCGGTGTACGACCACCCCCTTGCCGGCAGTGAGGTAGCCCATGATCTCGTCGCCGGGGATCGGATGGCAGCAGGCGGCGAAGGTGAGCACACCGCGCTCGGCGCCGGTAATCGAGATCTTCTCGCCGGTCGAGGCCAGCGCCGGCTCCGGCGGCGGCAGCGCGCCCTGGGCGCGGGTGAGCACCTGTGCCACCTGCGCGGGCATGCGGTTACCGAGCGCGATGTCGGCGAGCAGATCTTCCAGCCGGCGGTAACGCTGCTCGGCGAGGTACTGCTCGATGTGCTCGGACGGCACCCGGTCGAGCGAGCTGTCGAGCGCCTCCAGCGCCCGGTCGAGCATGCGGTGACCGAGCTCGACCGCGTCTTCGTGCTCCAGCCGTTTGAGGTGGTGGCGGATGGCGGTGCGCGCCTTGCTGGACACCACGTAGTCCAGCCACTGCGGGCTTGGCGCGGCCGACGGCGCGGTGATCACCTCCACCGTCTGACCGGACGCGAGCTTGCTGCGCAGCGGCACCAGCTTGCGGTCCACGCGTGCGGCGACGGCGTGGTTGCCGACATCGGTGTGCACCGCATAGGCGAAGTCGAGCACGGTGGCATTGCGCGGCAGGGCGAGGATGTCGCCCTGCGGGGTGAACAGGTAGACCTCGTCGGGGAACAGATCGACCTTGACGTTCTCCAGGAACTCCAGCGAGGAGCCGGCCACCTGCTGCGATTCGAGCAGGTTGCGCACCCAGTCGTGGGCGCGGCTCTGCGCGCTGTTGCTGCCGGCCTCGCCGGACTTGTAGGCCCAGTGCGCGGCGATGCCGCGTTCGGCGATCAGGTCCATCTCCTCGGTGCGGATCTGCACCTCGATCGGCGAGCCGTAAGGGCCGAACAGCACCGTGTGCAGGCTCTGGTAGCCGTTGGCCTTGGGAATGGCGATGAAGTCGCGGAAGCGCGCGTCCAGCGGCTTGTACAGCGAGTGCACCGCGCCGAGCGCGTGGTAGCACTGCATCACGTTCTGCACCACGATGCGGAAGCCGAACACGTCCATCACCTGGTCGAGCGTCTTCTGCTCGGCACGCATCTTGGTGTAGATGCTCCAAGGGGTCTTGACGCGCCCGACCAGCCGGTGCGGCAGGCCTTCCTGTGCCAGCTTCTGCGCCAGCTGCGCCTCGATCTTGCTCATCGCCTCGCGGCGGATCACCGGCTGGGCCTGGATGCGCTTCTTGATGACCGCATGACGGTACGGGTAGAGCGCGCGGAAACCGAGATCCTGCAGCTCGCTCTTGATCCGATTCATGCCCAGCCGCTGGGCGATCGGCGCATAGATCTCCAGCGTCTCGCGGGCGATGCGGCGGCGCGCCTCGTCGGCCATCGCGTCGAGCGTGCGCATGTTGTGCAGCCGGTCGGCGAGCTTGATGAGGATCACGCGCAGGTCGCGCGCCATCGCCAGCAGCATCTTGCGGAAACTCTCGGCAGCGGCCTCCTGGCGGCTGCCGAAACGCAGCTTGTCGAGCTTGGTGACGCCGTCGACCAGGTCGGCCACGGTTTCGCCGAATTCCCCGGCGATGGCGCTGCGCGGCAAGGGGGTGTCCTCCAGCGCGTCGTGGAGGATGGCGGCGCAGAGCGTCTCCCAGTCGAGCCTCAGCTCGGCGAGGATGCCGGCCACGGCCACCGGATGGGTGATGTAGGGCTCGCCGGACTTGCGGGTCTGGCCGGCATGCGCCTCGGCGCCGACCTGATAGGCGCGGCGCACCTTGCCGATCTGGTCGGCGTCGAGGTAGTCGGCCAGTTTGCGCTCGAGCGCGACGACGTCCGGCGGCAGGACGTCGCTACAGCCACTGGATGCGGACTCGGCGGAAGGCATGCAGGCAGCCTACGCGGGGCTGCCACAGCGGGCAACGGGCCCGCAGGGGCGCTTACAGGTCGTCGCCGCCCTTGTCGTCGTCGACCACCTCGGCGGCGGCCCACTCCATCGCCTCGCGCTCGGCGCGCTCGCGCTCGGCCTTCTCGACCTCCTCGATCAGCGCCTGGTCGACCGTGCGGGCGGCGATCTCGCGCAGGGCCAGGACGGTCGGCTTGTCGTCGGCCTCGCTGTTGTCGAGGGTGGGCTGGGCCCCCTTGGACAGCTGGCGGGCGCGCTTGGACGCCATCAGGACCAGCTCGAAGCGGTTGTCCACCACTTGCAGGCAGTCTTCAACAGTGATGCGGGCCATGGGCTCTCCAGCCTGTGAATCGGTCGGTCAGCGGAACCGCGTATTGTACTTGGGGTGCCCGGTGCGGTGCAAACCGGGCCGATCGCCCGCGCCCGGCCTCACTCCCCGGCCAGCAAGGCCCGGATCAGCCCGGCGTGACGGACGGCCTGGGCCTCGCGGCGCAACCGGCGGGAGACGAAGATACAGCGCAGCTCGTCCAGCGCCCTTTCGAAGTCCTCGTTGACCACCACGTAGTCGAACTCGTGGTAGTGGCTCATTTCCTCGCGGGCGGCGGCCAGCCGGCGGGCGATGACCTCCTCGCTGTCCTGCCCGCGGCTGCGCAAGCGTCGCTCCAGCTCGGCCCGGGAAGGCGGCAGGATGAAGATGCCGACCGCATCGGGCATCTTGGCCCGGACCTGGCGGGCGCCCTGCCAGTCGATCTCCAGCAGCACGTCCTCGCCGCGCGCCAGCGGTGGCTCCACCGCCGCGCGCGAGGTGCCATAGAAGTTGCCGTGCACCCGGGCGTATTCGAGGAAGGCGCCGGCGGCAGCCTGCCGCTCGAACGTCTCCGGCGAGACGAAGTGGTAATGCTCGCCCTCGCTCTCGCCAGGCCGCGGCGGTCGGGTGGTGGTGGAGATCGACAGCCGGACACCCGGCACGCGCGCCAGCAGGGCGTTGACCAGGCTGGACTTCCCGGCCCCGGACGGGGCGGCGACGATGAAGAGGGTTCCGGGCATCGGACGGTCATCGGAAATCGGGGACCGGGAATCGTAGTGCATCGGGGTCGCCGCCGCTCCTGCGGTCCCGAGGCCCACCGCCCGACTCCCGGCTATTCGATGTTCTGCACCTGTTCGCGCAGCTGCTCGATCAGTACCTTCAGCTCGACCGAGGACTGGCTGGTACGGGCATCGACCGACTTGGAGCCGAGCGTATTGGCCTCACGGTTGAACTCCTGCAGCAGGAAGTCCAGCCGCCGACCCACCGCCTCCGGCAGACCGAGCACGCGCCGCGCCTCCTCGACATGGGTGGCGAGCCGGTCCAGCTCCTCGTCGACGTCGAGCTTCTGCAAGTGCAGCACCAACTCCTGCTCCAACCGGCCAGGGTCGAGCGGCTGCTTCAACTCGGCCAGCCGCGCATCGAGCTTCTGCCGCAGGCCGGTGCGGATCTCCGGCAACCAGCCACGCACCTCGCCGACGATGACGGCGATCCGCTCCAGCCGTTCGCGCATCAGCTCGCCCAGTTTGGCGCCCTCGCGCTCGCGCGCGGCGACGAAGTCGGCCAGTGTCGTATCCAGCAGCGCCAAGGCCTCGGCCTGCAGCGAAGCGGCGTCCAGCTCCTCTTCTTCGAGCACCCCGGGGAACCGCAGCAGCTCGGCCAGATCCACGCGCAGCCCGGGAAAGCGTGAGCCCAGGTCCAGCGACAGCTCCGAGAGCTGACCCACCAGCCGGTGGTTGATCTTCAGCTCGGCGCTGCGTCCGAGCGCGGGGCGGTAGCGCAGGGTCAGGTCGACCTTGCCACGCGCCACCTTCTGCCCGACCCGCTCGCGCAGCGCCGGCTCGAGCGCGCGCAGCTCTTCGGGCAGGCGCACGCCGAGTTCGAGGAAACGATGATTCACGGCGCGCAGTTCGCAGCCCAGCACGCCCCAGGGCGTGGTGCGCTCGCCGGCGGCGAAGGCGGTCATGCTGCGGATCATGGCGGCTCCCGGACGGAAGGAAGCCGAATGGTAAGCTTTCGGCCCGCATTTCAGGAACTTCGTGCATGTCCTTCGCCCGCCCGAGCGGCCGCGCGCCCGATCAGCTGCGCCCGGTCGAGATCGTCCGCCACTTCACGCGACACGCCGAGGGCTCGGTGCTGGTGAGCTTCGGCGACACCCGCGTGCTGTGCACCGCCAGCGTCGACAACAAGGCACCGGCCTTCCTGCGCGGCAAGGGCGAGGGCTGGGTGACCGCCGAATACGGCATGCTGCCGCGCGCCACCCACAGCCGCAGCCTGCGCGAGGCGGCCAGCGGCAGGCAGGGCGGCCGCACCCTGGAGATCCAGCGCATGATCGGCCGCAGCCTGCGCGCCTGCGTCGATCGCAAGGCGCTGGGGGAGCGCACCATCACGCTCGACTGCGACGTGCTGCAGGCCGACGGCGGCACCCGCACTGCCGCCATCACCGGCGCCTACGTGGCGCTGGTCGACGCGGTGCGCCACCTGATCAAGCACGGTGAGATCGAACGCGACCCGATCCACGGCGCCATCGCCGCCATCTCGGTCGGCATCTACCGCGGCGTGCCGGTGCTCGACCTCGACTATGCCGAGGATGCCGACTGCGACACCGACATGAACGTGGTGATGAACGATGGCGGCGGCTTCATCGAGCTGCAGGGCACCGCCGAGGGCCACGCCTTCCGCCGTGACGAGCTGGACGCCCTGCTGACGCTGGCCAGCCAGGGCGTGGCCGAGCTGATCGCACTGCAGCGCCGGGCACTGGCCGGATGAAGCGGCTGGTGCTGGCCAGCGGCAATCCCGGCAAGCTCGCCGAGCTGCGCGCGCTGCTCGCCGATGGCGGACTGGACCTGCACGCGCAGAGCGAGCTGGGCATCGCCGACCCGGAGGAAACCGGGCTGACCTTCATCGAGAACGCCCTGATCAAGGCCCGCCACGCCGCCCGGCTCAGCGGCCTGCCGGCGCTGGCCGACGACTCTGGGCTGATCGTCGACGCGCTCGGCGGCGCACCGGGCCTCAAGAGCGCCCGCTACGCCGGCGTGCAGGGCGACCACGCCGCCAACATCGCCAGGCTGCTGGCCGCGCTCGCCGGCGTGCCACCAGCCCAGCGCACGGCACGCTTCTATTGCGTGATCGTGCTGCTGCGTCACGCCGAGGATCCACAGCCGCTGATCGCCGAAGGCGCCTGGGAAGGCCTGATCCTGGAAGCCCCGCGCGGCGGCGGCGGCTTCGGCTACGATCCGGTCTTCCTCGACCCGGCCCAGCAATTGAGCGCCGCCGAGATGGACCCCGCACTCAAGCACCGCCTCAGCCATCGCGGCCAGGCCCTGGCCCGCCTGCTGGAACGTCTGCGCGAAAATCCCATCCCAGCATGCCCGCACGCACACAGATGAGCCCAGGACAATCAGGAAGGCGCGGAGAACGACGCAAGGGCAATGCCGATCGAACCAGCATTGCCAAGACCTCTCCGGGGAGAGCTTGTCCACCCTTCTCCGCTTTTCTCCGTGCCCTGCCTGCGTGCCACTGCGCCGCCTGCAACCCGTGCCCCTGACCCCGCCGCCGCTGTCGCTGTACGTGCACATCCCGTGGTGCGTGCGCAAATGCCCGTATTGCGACTTCAACTCGCACGGCCGGCAGGGCGCGCTGCCGGTGGACGAGTACGTCGATGCGCTGATCGCCGACCTCGAACAGGATCTGCCGCTGGTCTGGGGCCGCACCGTGCACAGCGTGTTCTTCGGCGGCGGCACGCCCTCACTGTTCCCGCCCGAGGCGATCGGCCGCATCCTCGACGCGGCCTCGGCACGGGTGCGCTTGGCACCGGGGCTGGAGGTGACACTGGAAGCCAATCCCGGCACTGCCGAGCACGGCCGCTTCGACGGCTACCTGCGCGCCGGCGTCAACCGCATCAGCTTCGGCGTGCAAAGCTTCGACGACGGCTGCCTGCAACGGCTCGGCCGCATCCACGACAGTGACGAAGCCGAACGCGCGGTGAAGCTGGCGCAGGACGCCGGCCTGGACAACATCAACCTCGACCTGATGTACGCCCTGCCCGGCCAGGATCTGGCCATGGCCGAACGCGATGTCGAGCGGGCGGTGGCGCTCGCGCCGGCACACATCAGCCACTACCAGCTCACCCTGGAGCCGAACACCGTCTTCCACGCCAAACCGCCGCCGAACCTGCCCGACGACGAGGCGAGCTGGGCCATGCAGGAGCGCTGCCAGGCCCTGCTGGCCCAGGCCGGCTATGCGCAGTACGAGACCTCGGCCTACGCCCGGCCCGGCAGGCAGTGCGCACACAATCTCAATTACTGGCGCTACGGCGATTACCTGGGCATCGGCGCCGGCGCGCACGGCAAGCTCAGCCTCGGCGGCGACGGCCAGATCCTGCGGCGCTGGAAGGTCAAGCACCCACGTGACTATCTCGCCAGGGCCGCGAGCGCCGCCCGGATCGGCGGCGAGGAACGCGTCGCGCCGGCACAGCGGCCCTTCGAATACATGCTCAACGCGCTGCGGCTGGTCGAAGGCTTCGCGCTGGCCGACTTCGAAGCGCGCACCGGCTTGCCGCGCGCGGACATCGCCGCGGAACTGGCGACCGCCGTCGACCACGGCTGGCTGACCGTCGACGGCGAGCGCGTCGTGCCGACCGAGCTCGGCCGACGCTTCACCAACGACGTCATCGGCCTGTTCTTGCGCTGACACGCATCCCGCGCATCCGGAGCCGCGTGGACCGTGGCTGGCGGAGTGCCCCTCGAGATCTTTTTCGGCCACCGATTTGCGCGGATGGATGTGCATAGGGCGAATCAATGGCCTGACCCGTGCACATCCGCGTAAATCCGTGGCCATGCACTTCCGGCCCCGCCCCGGCTGCCGTACACTGCGCGCCGCCCAAGGTGCTCGGGAAGCCGGTGAAAGTCCGGCGCTGCCCCCGCAACGGTAAGCAGGCGTAGTCCGCGCAAGGCCACTGGAAGCGATTCTGGGAAGGCCGCGGACCTGAGGCGCGAGCCTCCCCTGCCAGCCCGGAGACCGGCCTTGCGGCGTGACTGGCGCGTTGCGGTGGGCGACGGCGCGAGCTTCGGCCGTCCTCTCTCCCGCGCCGCGGTTCCGCCTTCGCCCTCCACACGCGCTCCCTGAACGCGGGTGAGCGCAGGAGGCTCGATGAAACCCATCTTCCATCATTCCCTGCTCGCGGCGTGCATTGCCGCGGCATTGCCGTTTTCCGTCGCCGCGGCCGAGCCGGTGCGCCAGCCGCAGGTGCTGGTCACCGCCACCCGTCACGCGCAGAGCGCGGACGAGGCGCTGGCCAGCGTCACCGTGCTCACGCGTGCGGACATCGAGGCCAGCCAGGCACCGGACCTGATCTCCCTGCTGTCGCGCCAGGCCGGCGTCGATATCGCCCGCACCGGCGGCCCCGGCTCGGCCAGCACGCTGTTCCTGCGCGGCACCAATGCCAACCACACCCTGGTGCTGGTCGATGGCATCCGGGTCAATTCCACCGGCCAGGGCGTGTTCGACTTCGCCCACCTGCCGCTCGACCAGATCGAGCGCATCGAACTGGTGCGCGGCCCGCGCGCCGCCCTGTGGGGTTCGGACGCGATCGGCGGTGTGCTCCACATCTTCACCCGCGACCCGGCTGCCGCCTCGGTGCGTCTGCGCGGTGGTCGCTATGGCCGCGCCGAAGGCAGCGCCGCGCTCGGCCGGCGCGGCGAGCGCGGAGGCTTCGGCCTGACCGCAGGTTACGGCCGCCTGCGTGGCTTCTCGGCCACCAACGAGGACAGCTTCAGCTTCGACCCGGACGACGACGGCTACCGCAACCGCAGCCTGAGTCTGCGCGGCGACACCGCGCTCGGCCGCCAGCGACTCGGCTTCCATGCCCTCGCCACCGATGCCGACGTCGAATTCGACCGCGGCGAAACCGCAGCCCGCAACGCCTCCGGCGGCCTGACCCTGGGCGGCGCGCTGGGCACGCACTGGTCGCACCTGCTCTCGCTCGGCCATGCCCGCGAGGACCTGGACACGCCGGCGTTCGGCAGCCGCTTCGAAAGCCGCCGCCACAATGCCGACTGGGTCCATCACTTCGCCGTCGGTCCGGGCACGCTCAACGCCGGGCTGAACTGGCAGCACGAAAGCGGCCTGTCCCTGTCGCGCTTCAGCGGCGTGGTGATCGACCGTGTGCGCACCACCCGTGCCGGCTTCCTCGGCTATGCCGGCCGCACCGGCACACAGGATTTCGAAGCCGCGCTGCGCCACGACGACAACAGCCAGTTCGGTGGCGCCACCACCGGCAACGCCGCCTGGGGCTGGCGCTTCACCGATGACCTGCGTGTGCGTCTGGCCTGGGGCCAGGGCTTCCGCGCACCGAACTTCAACGAGCTCTATCACCCCGGCTTCGGCGGCGGCCTGTTCGCCGGCAATCCGGCACTGCGGCCGGAGCGCTCGCGCAGCATCGAGGCGGGCCTGGACTGGACGCCGGGCGACGGCCAGCGACTCGGGCTGTCGGCATACCGCAGCCGCGTCCGCGACCTGATCTCGTTCAGCGGCGCCAACTTCCAGGCGATCAACATCGCCCGCGCCGAGATCGACGGCGCCGAACTCGAGTACGGCCTGCTCCGCGGCGGCTGGCAGTTCGACGGCAGCCTGACCTGGCAGGATCCGGTCAACGCCATCACCGGCCAGCGCCTGTTGCGCCGCGCCGCGCGCAAGGCCAACGCCTCGCTCGGGTATCGTTTCGACGGCGGCATCGAGCTGGCGCTGGACGGGCAGTTCGTATCCGACCGCGAGGACGTCGGCGGCCGCCTCTCCGGCTACGGCCTGGCCCACCTGCGCCTGGGCTGGGACCTGGCGCCGTCCTGGCGGCTGGAGGCGCGGATCGAGAACCTGTTCGATCGCGACTACACCGTGGTGCGCGGCTACAACACGCCCGGCCGCAACCTGATGGTCACGCTCGGCTGGCACCCTGCACAAAGATAAACGGCGACTGACGGCACGGGGCGCCTCCCCCCGTGCCGGGCCGGTTTGTGCGCCATTCGCTAGGCCGACCGGCAAAACCCCCTTAGAATCAGGGGGTTTCTCCCGTCGAGCCCGTGCCATGCCCCATCCGGCGGTCCATGCCCGCCCCGCAGCGCAGAGCGCCGGCGCCACCCTGGCCAGCCGCAGCTACCCCCCGCGCGTGCGCAAGCTGCTCGAGGGCGTGCTCGGCCTGGCAGCCGCGCAGCTCGAGCGCCGGCTGCAGACCGTCCTCGAAGACACCGAGGACATGCTGTTCCGCCACTCCGACGAGGCCGACTCGCACAAGACACGTGCCGACTGCTACACCGCGATCAGCGAGCTCAAGCGCGGCCGGGCCGAATTGTTCCCGCGCTTCCTCGCCGGGCTCGAATCGGCCCTGGCCAAGATCGGCGACCCGCCGCCGGCCAGCGTCCGTGGCGGCATCATCCCGCTGGTCGAGGAACTGGCGCTGGTCGACGACGAGCAGCACCACGAGGACAGCGTCATCGAGGGCATCACCAATCGCGTCAACGTCCGCCACGGCCTGGCGCTGACGCTGCTGGGCCAGCGTTTCGCCGTGCTCGCGGCGCGCCCGCCGATCGACGCCGACCGCCTGCCGGTCGGCCCGAAAAGCCTGTGCCGGATCCTCGGCGAGGC
>JBEQAM010000048.1:0-10149 GCA_041640375.1 Rehaibacterium sp.
CGGGCGAGGCCAGCTTGCGCAGCGCCACCCGCGCCACCGCCGCCGCCAACGGATTGCCGCCGAAGGTGCTGCCGTGGGCGCCGAACTGCATCACCTCGGCCACCTTCGACCCGGCCAGCAGCGCGCCGATCGGGAAGCCGCAGCCCAGCGCCTTGGCCAGGGTCACGATGTCCGGGGTAATGCCCTCGCCCTGGAAGGCGAACAGCTCGCCGGTGCGGCCCATGCCGCACTGGATCTCGTCGAGCACCAGCAGCGCACCGTGGCGATCGCACTGCTCGCGCAAGAAGCGCAGGAAGCCGGGCTTGGCCGGCATCACGCCGCCTTCGCCCTGCACCGGCTCGACCATGACGGCGGCGACATCGCCGGCGGCCATCGCCGCCGCCACCGCCGCCTCGTCGTTGAAATCGACGTAGCGAAAGCCGCCCGGCAGCGGCTCGTAGCCCTCCTGGTACTTGGGCTGCGCGGTGGCGGTCACCGCCGCCAGCGTGCGGCCGTGGAAGCTGCCGCGGAAGGTGAGGACGACGCGCTTGCCGGCCTCGCGGCCCTGCTGACTGGCCCAGCGGCGCACCAGCTTGATCGCCGCCTCGTTGGCTTCCGAGCCCGAGTTGCACAGGAACACGCGCTCGGCGAAGCCCGAGGCCGTGGCCAGCTCCTCGACCAGCCGGATCGGCGGCTCGCTGTAGAAGACATTGCTGGTATGCCAGAGCCGGCCGGCCTGCTCGGTCAGCGCCGCCAGCAGATCCGGGTCGCCGTGGCCGAGCGAACACACCGCGATGCCGGCGGCAAAGTCGATGTATTCGCGGCCGTCGTGATCCCAGACGCGCGCGCCCTGGCCCCGCTCCAGCACCAGCTCGCGCGGCCGGTAGATCGGCAGCATGCGGCGTTTGGCGGTGAGGACGAGGTCGGCGGTCCGGTTCATCGACGGCTCCGGCGCCGCGGCGGCACCGGGCGCGTCAGGGGGCGGGTAGGAGCGCGCGATTATGGGCAGCGCCCGCCCGTCGCACCAGTGCGGGAAGCGACACTGCCCGCCCCGCGGCAGACGCGGCACAATCGCCCTTCCCGACCGCGGCGACCCCTCCATGCGCTTCGAAACCCTGGCCATCCATGCCGGTGGCGCGCCCGATGCCGACACCGGCGCGCTGGCACCGCCGATCCACCTGTCCACGACCTTCGAGCACGCGCCCGATGGCCGGCTGCCGCACGGACTGATCTACCAGCGCTACGACAACCCGACCCAGCAGCGCCTGGAAACCGCACTGGCCGCGCTCGACGGCGCCCGCCGCAGCCTGTTCTTCGCCACCGGCATGGCTGCCGCTGCCACGCTGTTGCAGGCGCTGCCGGCCGGCGGCCGCGTGGTGTTCCAGCACGACCTGTACCACGGCGTCCGCGCCCTCGCGCAGCGCGAGTTTCCACGCTGGGGGCTGGCCGCCGACTTCGTCGACGCCACCGACCCGGATGCCGTGCGCGCGGCGCTGCGGCCGGACACCGCCTGTGTGTGGGTGGAGTCGCCGTCCAACCCGCTGATGCAGATCGTCGACATCGCAGCCATCGCCGAACTGGCGCACGCGCAGGGCGCGCGGCTGGTGGTCGACGGCACTTTCGCCACGCCGGCGCTGCAGCAGCCGCTGGCGCTTGGCGCCGACGTGGTGCTGCATTCGGCCACCAAATACCTCGGCGGCCACAGCGACGTGATGGGCGGCGTGCTGAACTTCGCCGACGACGGCGATCTCGCCGCGCGCGCCTGGGAGATCCGCAAGCTGCACGGCGGCAGCGCCAACCCCTTCGCCGCCTGGCTGGTGCTGCGCGGGCTGCGCTCGCTGCCGGCGCGGATGGCGATGCACTGCGCCAACGCGCGCCGGGTCGCCGACTTCCTCGCCGCGCATCCGCGGGTCGAGGCGGTGCACTACCCCGGGCTGGCCACGCATCCGGGCCATGCGGTCGCCGCACGGCAGATGCGCGATTTCGGCGGCATGCTCAGCGTGCAGGTGTGCGGCGGCCGCGAGGCGGCGCTGGCCGCCGCCGGTCGGTTGCGGCTGTTCCACAACGCCACCTCGCTGGGCGGTTGCGAATCGCTGGTCGAACATCGCGCCTCGGTCGAGGGCCCGCAGCCGGTCTCGCCGCAGAACCTGCTGCGGCTGTCGATCGGGCTCGAACACGCCGACGATCTCATCGCCGATCTCGAGCAGGCGCTGGCCAGCCGATGAAAGCGCCAGCACGCACAGCGAAGAGCAGAAGGACAGCCGAGAGAAGCCGGAGAAAGGCATCAAGGCAGGACCGAGGAAACTCCTCTGGATCTCTCCGTGTCCTGCGCCTCTCTCCCGCTCTTCTCCGTGCGTGCTGGCGCTGTGTCTGTTCCCGCCAGCCTCACCAACTGCCGGTATTGGGCATCGACGCCCACGGCTCGGCCGGCGGCAGCGGCGCGCCCTTCTGCAACAGTTCGATCGAGATCAGGTCGGGCGAGCGCACGAAAGCCATGCGGCCGTCGCGCGGCGGGCGATTGATCGTCACGCCCAGCGCCTGCAGGTGCGCGCAGGTCGCGTAGATGTCGTCCACCGCGAAGGCGAGGTGGCCGAAGTTGCGCGCCGAGCCATAGTCCTCGTCGTCGTAATTGAAGGTCAGCTCGATCTCGGCCTCGGGGTTTTCCGGCGCACCGAGGTAGACCAGGGTGAAGCGGCCTTCGGGATAGTCCTTGCGGCGGGTTTCGACCAGACCCAGGCCATCGCGGTAGAAGCGAAGCGAGGCGTCGAGATCGCGGACGCGGACCATGGCATGCAGATAGCGCATCGGGAACCCCTCAATCCAGGAACAGGTCGGGCAGCAGCGGTTGGCCGGGCTGCACGGCATAGCGGTCGAAATCGATCGTGCCGCGTTCGCGCAGGATGTCCTCGTCGATCACGAAGCGGCCACACAGTTCCCGGCTGGGCGTGACCAGCACCGCATGCGCGGCGTCGGCGACGATCTCCGGCCGGCGACAGCGTGCCGGATCGACGCCCGGGATCATGTTCAGCGCGTCGGTGGCGATGATGGTGCGCGGCCACAGCGCATTCACCGCCACGCCCTGCGGACCGAACTCGGCGGCCAGCCCGAGGGTGACGAAGCTCATGCCCATCTTGGCCAGCGTGTAGCCGGTGTGCGGCCCCCACCACTTCGGGTCGAGGCTGGGCGGCGGCGCCAGGGTGAGGATGTGCGGGTTGGCGGCCTTGAGCAGGTATGGCAGGCAGGCCTGGGCGCACAGGAAGCTGCCACGCGCGTTGACCTGCTGCATCAGATCGAAGCGCTTGATCGGCGTATCCAGCGTGCCGCGCAGCCAGATCGCGCTGGCGTTGTTGACCAGGATGTCGAGGCCGCCGAAGCGTTCCACAGTCTGCTCCACAGCGGCGCGCACCTGCGCCTCCTCGCGGATGTCGCACCTGAGGGCGAGTGCGCGCCCGCCGGCGGCCTCCACCGCCTCGGCGGCCGTGTGGATGGTGCCGGGCAGTTTCGGATTGGGCACGCTCGACTTGGCAGCGATGGCGATGTTGGCGCCGTCGCGCGCGGCGCGCAGGGCGATCGCCAGGCCGATGCCGCGCGAGGCGCCGGTGATGAACAGGGTCTTGCCGGCCAGTCCGTTCATGGGTTTGCCCGTCCCTCGTTGTCGCGCCAGCCGAGCAGGCGGCGGGTGATCCAGCGGTAGACCGGCTTGCCGGTCGCGAACCACAGTTCCCGGAGCCAGGAGCGACGCGCCAGCAGACGGCGCTCGACCGGCGTCAGGCACTGCGGGCAGTAGGTGCGCTTGTGCTTGAGCAGGTGCCGCAGATCCTCGCGCGCCAGCAGACGGAACAGCCGCCCAGGGCGCGCGCTGCACCAGGCCATCTGGAAGTCGATCAGCGCCGGCTCGCCGGTCTCCGTCACCAGCCAGTTGGCCTCCTTGGCCAGGTCGTTGTGGGCGACACCGGCACGGTGCATCCGCTGCAGCAACCGCCGCGCCCGCCGGAAGTAATGCGGGTCGCGCGGCTCCGCCACGTACATCGGCCGGGCGTGGATGTACCCGCGTTCGAGCACGCCACCATCCCAGCGGTGCAGTGCGGGCACCTCTGCGAAGGCTTCCAGCCGGCGCAGGGCGCGCGCCTCGTTGCCGGCCAGCAGACGCGCGAGCCAGCCCAGCCCGCGTGCTGCGTGGCGGGTATCCCGCAGCACGACGGGCGCATCGCCGCGCTCACACAACGCGATGCTGCCGAACAGGTCGCGCTTGAAGATGCGGCGCATACCGCCCGGGGTTTTCTCACTGCCTGGCATGCCGACAGCTTAACCCCGGCAGCGCCGGGCCGGCTCCTATAATCCGGCCATGTCCGCTTCCACCGTCGATGCGCTGCTGGCCTGGATCGCGCAGAACCCGTTGCTGGCGGGGCTGGTGATCTTCGCGGTGGCCTTCGGCGATGCGCTGGCGGTGGTGGGCGTGGCGATCCCGTCGCTGCCGCTGCTGTTCGGCGTCGGCACGCTGGTCGGCCTGGGCCTGATGGACCCCTGGTACGCGGTCGCCTGTGCGGCGCTCGGCGCCTTTCTCGGCGACGGCGTGAGCTACCTGCTCGGACGGGTGTATGGCCAGCGCCTGAAAACGGCATGGCCGTTCTCGCGTCATCCGCAGTGGCTGCAACACGGCGAGGCCTTCTTTCGGCGGCACGGTCTCAAGGGCATCATCATCGCCCGTTACGTCGGGGCGGTGCGCGCTTTCGTGCCGGTGATCGCCGGCATCCTGCACATGCCGGCCTCGCGCTACGTGGCCGCCAGCGCGCTGGCGGCGGTGAGCTGGGCCTTCCTGTTCATGGCGCCGGGCTGGCTATTCGGCGCCTCGCTGGACCTGCTGGCGCGGATCGCCGGGCGGCTGGCGATCGTCGCCGGCCTGCTGCTGGCGGTGGTCGGCCTGCTCGGGCTGAGCATGTTCGCCGGTTACCGCGTGCTGGCGCCGCGCACCGCCTCGATGATCGAGCGTGCGCTGGCCTGGTCGCACCGCCATCCGGTGCTGGGCCGGGTGAGCATCGCCCTGATCGATCCGCGCCGCCCCGAGTCGGCCTCGCTGGCGCTGCTGGCGCTGGGGCTGGTGTTCGCCGGCTGGGCCTTCTTCACCCTGCTGATCGCGGTGGTCGGCGGCGAGCCGCTGCGGCTGGACCTGGCCGTGCACCAGGGCATGTTCGCGCTGCGCAATCCATTGGCCGACGCGCCCATGGCGGTGCTGGCCGCGCTCGGCGACTGGCAGGTGCTGCTGCCGGCGATCGTGGCGGTATTCCTGTGGCTGGTCTGGCGACGGCGGCGCCTGGCGGCGGCGCACTGGGTCGCTGCGCCGGCCTTCGGCCTGGCGCTGGTGACCGCACTCGGCTGGCTGCTGGAAGTGCCCAAGCCGCCGGCGGCGACGATGGCGCCGGGCTTCAGCTTCCCTTCCGCGCCGGTGGCGCTGGCGACGGTGGTGTTCGGCTTCTTCGCCGTGCTGGTGGCGCGCGAGCTGCCGGGGCGGCGGCGCGCCTGGCCTTACGTGGTCGCCTCGCTGGTGGTGGGGTCACTCGGTTTCGCACGCCTGTACCTGGGCGCGCACTGGCTGAGCGATGTGCTCAGCGGTGTCCTGCTGGGGGCGGTGTTCACCACCGCGCTCGGCCTGGCCTACCGGCGCCGCATCGTGCGCTCGTTCTGGGCGCGGCCGCTGAGCCTGGTGTTCTTCGGCACGTTCCTGCTGGCGGCCGGTTGGCACGGCCCGGGCCGGATCGAGGCGACGCTGGCGCGCTTCGAGCCACCGCTCGGGGCCGAGTCGATGGCGGCGTCGGACTGGTGGCGCGACGGCTGGCAGCGGCTGCCGGAACGGCGCAACGAATTCCACGGCCGCCGCGCCTGGCCGCTCAATGTCGAATACGCCGGCGGACTGGACGCGCTGCGCGCGCGGCTGCAAGCGCAGGGCTGGACCGCGCACCCACAGGCCGGCTGGACCGACCTGCTGCAGCTGCTGGCCGCCGACGCCGCCCCCGAAACCCAGCCGCTGCTGCCCGCCGCCCATCGTGGTCGGGCCGAAGCGCTGCTGATGAGCCGCCCCGGCGCCTCGCCGCGCGAACGCACGGTGCTGCGCCTGTGGGCGTCGCCGTACCGGCTCGCCCCGGAGGATGCGCCACTGTGGATCGGTACGGTGCAGCGGGTGCGCTTCGCCCAGCGCTTCGGCCTGCTCAGCTACTGGGAGGTGGAACGCGGCGCGGAAGACGCTGCCCGTGTCGACCTGCGTGCGGCCTTGGCCGGGCTGGCCTGGCGCGAATCCGCCCGCACGGATGGCGGAGTGGTGGTGTTGCGGCTGCGCGCCATGGAAACCGAGCCGCCGCCGTGACCGGTCACGCCTGCTGGAACTCCGGCAGCAGCCGCACCAGATGGTCCAGCCGCGCATGCGGATCGGACTCCTGCAGCAGGGCCTGCCGCTGCGGCAGCGTCAGCGGCAGCAGCTCCCCCAGTCGCCAGCCGACCCAGGCGGCATCGTCGTAGCAGCGCTGCTCGGCCCGCGCCAGCGAACCGCCGACACGTTCGGCCATGCGCGCCAGCAGCACCGATAGCAGAGCGTGTTCGGGGCGCAGCTCGTCCCCGTCCGGCTCGCGGAGCCAGTCGATGTCGCCCACCACCAGACCGTTGTCGCGCACCCGGGTCCGCGCGACGTGGAAGCGCCGTCCGCCGCGCACGGTCAGCCCGAGCAAGCCGTCGGGCAGCAGGGCGAAGTCGACGATGCGCGCCTCGGTGCCGAACGCGGCCGAGGTCGCCTGCGGGCCGACTTCCTGCCCGGCCAGCAGCAGGCAGACGCCGAAGCCGCGGCCCTCGCGGCTGCAGCTGCGCACCAGGTCGAGGTAGCGCGGCTCGAAGATCCGCAGCCGGAGCTCGCCCCCCGGAAACAGCACGGTGTTGAGAGGAAACAGCGGCAGCTCGGCGCGGGCCATGCCCGCAGTTTAGGCCCGATGCCGCCGACTGTCGTCAACCGCCCCCGCGCAGCCGGGCCAGGAAACGACGCGGCGCCCCCTCGAAGCCGCCGTTGGACATGAACACGACGTGGTCGCCCGCCGCCGTGCGGGCCAGCAGCCGATCGAGCAGGGCCTCGACGTCGGGCACCGTTTCACCCGCACCACGCAGTGCCGCGACCACGCGCGTCGCGTCCCAAGGCAGCCCGGGGCGGTGCAGGAACACGACCGCGTCGGCCTGGTCCAGCGACGGCGCCAGCTCGGCGGCGTGGGCGCCCAACCGCATCGAATTGCTGCGCGGCTCCAGCGCGACGATCACCCGCGCCGCGCCGACCCGGGCGCGCAGCCCTTCCAGCGTGGTACGGATCGCGGTCGGATGATGGGCGAAATCGTCGTAGACGGTCACCCCCTGCGCCTCGCCGAGCACCTCCAACCGGCGCTTGACGCTGCGGAAATCCGCCAGCGCCGGCATCGCCGCGCGCGGATCGACGCCGACGGCATGCGCGGCGGCCAACGCGGCGAGCGCGTTCATCACATTGTGGCGGCCGAGCAGCGACCAGTGCACTTCGCCCAGTGCGACGCCCCGATGGATCACCACGAACACCGAACCATCGGCGGCCAGCAGCCGCGCGCGCCAGTCACAGCTTTCGTCGTCCAGGCCGATGCGCTCGACCGGCGTCCAGCAGCCCATCGCCAGCACCTCGGCCAGGCGCGCGTCCTCGCCGTTGACGATCAGCCGGCCGCGCCGCGGCACGGTCCGCACCAGGTGGTGAAACTGGCGCTGGATCGCTGCCACGTCCGGGAAGATGTCGGCGTGATCGAACTCCAGGTTGTTGAGGATCGCCACCGTCGGCCGGTAGTGGACGAACTTGCTGCGCTTGTCGAAGAAGGCGGTGTCGTATTCGTCGGCCTCGACCACGAACTCGCGCCCTGTGCCCAATCGTGCCGAGACGCCGAAGTTTTCCGGCACGCCGCCGATCAGGAAGCCCGGATCGCGCCCGGCACGGTCGAGCAGAAAGGCGAGGATCGAGGTCGTGGTGGTCTTGCCATGGGTGCCGGCGACCGCCAGTGTCTCGCGACCGGGCAAGACCCGTTCGGCCAGCCACTGCGCGCCGGAGGTGTAGCGCAGGCCGGCATCGAGCACCTGCTCGACCGCCGGATTGCCGCGCGAGAGTGCATTGCCGATGACCACCTCGTCGGTATCGGCGGCGATGTGCCCGGGCGCGTAGCCCTGCTTCAGGGCGATGCCCAGCCCTTCGAGCTGGGTGGACATCGGCGGGTACACATTCTGGTCACTGCCCTCGACCGCATGGCCGAGTTCGCGCGCCAGCGCGGCGACGCCGCCCATGAAGGTGCCGCAGATGCCGAGGATATGGAGTTTCACGCGCGAGGCCGGAGTCGATGGGCTACAGAGCGGTCAGGCCGCCCCCTCGAGCAGCCGGCCCAGGCCAACCTGCACCAGCAGCAGGCCGAGCGCCAGCAGCACGGCGGCGGCGAACGGCAGGCCGAGTGCATGCCGCCAGATGTGGGCGTTGATCGCCAGCTTCCAGCCGGTGAGGAACAGGCCGATCCAGCCGGCCAGCACCTGCGCCGGCAGCGGCTCGGCGGGATCGAAGTCGGCGGTCAGCAGCGACAGCGGCAGGAACGCCAGCGCGTAGAGCAGGCTGCTGCCGGCGATCGCCGCCACCGTCTGCGCCAGCCGGTTGCCGTAGCCGCGCAGCCGCAGCAGCAACCACGGCACCGCGACCAGGAAAGCCAGCGTGACCAGCAGGCGGGGCAGCAGGTGTTCGCCCAGCGCGTCCGCCGCCGCCGCATTGAGCAGGCCGGCGGCGAGCGCGGCGACGACCAGCGCGCGGCTGAGCGCAGGCGAGTAGGGCAGGTCCTGCGGACCGATCCGCAGCAGGCACAGTTGCCACAGTTGCGGCAGGAGGCTCGCCACGGCAGGCGGACTTACTCGATGTGCTCCTCGACCGCGGCGAGGATGCGGGCGAAGACCTCGTCGACACTGCCGACGCCGAACACGCAGACCAGCTTGTGCTGGCCGCGGTAATAGTCGACGACCGGCGCGGTGGACTCGTTGTAGACGCGCAGGCGGTTGCGCACGGCGTCCGGGCTGTCGTCGCTGCGTCCTTCCGCCTGGGCGCGGCCGGCGAGGCGCTGGATCAGCAGCTCGGTGTCGACGTCGAGCTGGATGGCCATGTCGACCGGCTGCCCCAGCCGGTGCAGCAGCGCATCCAGCGCGTTGGCCTGGGCGATGTTGCGCGGGTAGCCGTCGAGGATGAAGCCCTTGCGGGTGTCATCGCGCGAGAAGCGCTCCTCGAGCATGGCGAGCAGGATCTCGTCGGACACCAGCTCGCCCCGGTCCATCACCTCCTTGGCCTGCCGCCCCAGCGGCGAACCGGCGGCGACCTCGGCGCGCAGCAGCTCGCCGGTGGAGATGTGCGGCACTTGCAGGTGTTCCTTGAGCCGTGCCGCCTGCGTGCCCTTGCCCGAGCCGGGCGCGCCGAGAAGAACCAGTCGCATCGTGATGGATGTCCGAAGAAGGAAAACGAAGCGCACGCCCCCACGCTCCGGTGTCCGCGCCGCGGCGTTACACTGGACCCGCAGGGCCGTGCGAGCTGGCGGGAACGCTACCCGCGGGCGGCCGAACAGTCAAACCGGGGCCACACCTCCATGCGCAAGGGAACGCTGCTGTATTCGCAGTCCGGCGGAGTCACCGCCGTCATCAATGCCACCGCCTCGGCGGTGATCCAGGCCGCGCGCCGGCACAAGGTCAAGGTGCTGGCCGCCCGCAACGGCATCCTCGGCGCCCTGCGCGAGGAACTGATCGACACCACGAAGGCACCGCTCGCCGCCATCCGCGCCCTCGCCCACACCCCGGGTGGCGCTTTCGGCTCGTGCCGCTACAAGCTCAAGTCGCTGGAAGCCGACCGTGCCAAGTACGAGCGCCTGCTCGACGTCTTCCGCGCCCACGACGTGCGCTGGTTCCTCTACAACGGCGGCAACGACTCGGCCGACACCGCGCTCAAGCTCTCGCAGCTGGCCGAGGCTTCCGGCTACCCGCTGACCTGCGTGGGCGTGCCCAAGACGGTCGACAACGACCTGGCCGTCACCGACACCTGCCCCGGCTTCGGCTCCGCGGCCAAGTACACCGCCGTGTCGGTACGCGAAGCCGCGCTGGACGTGGCCGCGATGGCCG
>JBEQAM010000049.1:0-10156 GCA_041640375.1 Rehaibacterium sp.
GACCCCCGGCAGTGATCACCGTCGGCATCCTCGGTGGCGGGCAGCTGGCCCGCATGTTGGCGCTGTCCGGTGCGCCGCTCGGTCTGCGCTTCCTGGTGATGGACAACACGCCGGACGCCTGTGCCGGCCAGTTCGTGCCGCAACTGGTCGCCGACTACCGCGACCAGACCGCGCTGGCCGAGTTCGCCGCGCGTGTGGACGTGGCCACTTTCGACTTCGAGAACGTGCCCGCCGAGAGCGCGCAATGGCTGGCCGAGCGGGTGCCCGTGTTCCCGAGCCCGCGCGCGCTCGCCGTCGCGCAGGATCGCCTGGCCGAGAAGACCCTGTTCCGCGAGCTCGGCATCCCGGTGCCGGCTTTCGCCGCGGTCGATTCACGCGAAGGGCTGGACGCCGCCATCGCCGCGGTCGGCGCGCCCTGCATCCTCAAGACTCGTCGGCTCGGTTATGACGGCAAGGGGCAGTTCCGCCTGAAGGCTCCGGCCGACGCCGAGGCGGCCTGGACTGCGTTGGGTGCGCAGGCGCGCGCGCATGGGCTGATCCTGGAAGCCTTCGTGCCGTTCCAGCGCGAGCTGTCGGTGGTGGCGGTGCGCTCGCGCGAAGGCGAGTTCCGCGCCTGGCCGCTGACCGAGAACTGGCACGACCACGGCATCCTCAGCGCCAGTCTGGCGCCGGCGAGCGCCGACCAAGCGCTTCAGGCGGCGGCACTGGATCATGCCCGCAAAGTCGCCGAGGCGCTCGACTATGTGGGCGTGTTCGCGCTGGAGCTGTTCCTGTGCGATGGCGGGCTGCTGGCCAACGAGATGGCGCCGCGCGTGCACAACTCCGGCCACTGGACCATCGAAGGCGCCGAGACCTCGCAGTTCCAGAACCATCTGCGCGCGGTGCTCGGCCTGCCGCTGGGCGATACCCGCCCGCTCGGCGTGAGCTGCATGCTCAACTGGATCGGCGAGCTGCCCGATGCATCGGCCGTGCTGGCGGAGCCGTGCGGACACTGGCACGACTACGGCAAATCGCCGCGCGAGGGGCGCAAGGTCGGTCATGCCACCTTCCGCGCCGACAGCACCGCCGAGCTCGCCGCCGCCCTCGACCGCGCGGCCACCGCCCTCGACCGTCAGGCCCAGGTCGCGCCGGTACTGGCGCGGTTGCGGGGAGGGTGATGGACAACAGCCAGGGCGACGGCACTCACGGAGCAGGAGAGAAAGGAGCAGAAGAACCGGGAGAACCGTGTCGATCTCCCGTCGCGCTCGGCTTTTCTCCTTTCATTCCGTGAGTGCTGCCGCACTTGCCCCTCAGCGCGCGGCCCCTGCTCCCGGCCCGAATACCACGACGTGCTCGATGTCGGTCCGCACGCGAAGGCGCTGCCCCGGGGCATGCTGGACATGGCTGGGGAACAGCGCGCTGACCAGTTCGCCGTCTGCGAGCTGCAGGGTGTAGAAGGTCTCGGCGCCGCGGAACACGGCTGCGACCACGAGGGTGTCGATGCCGTCCTCGCCGTCCGGCTGCAGGTCGTCGGGACGGATCAGCACGCGCACCGTGCCACCGGTGGCGAACTCCATCGCTTGGCTGGTGCGCAGGCGGCCGAGCGCGGTGGCGACGGTGTGCGGGTCGAGCACCGTACCGCGGATGAAGCGGCCCTCGCCGACGAAGCCGGCGACGAACGGATCGGCCGGGCGGTGATAGACCTCGAAGCCGGGCGCCCACTGCAGCAGCTCGCCGGCGCGCATCACCCCGACCGTGTCGGCGAAGGCGAAGGCTTCGTCCTGGTCGTGGGTGACCAGCAGCGCGGCGATGCCCCAGCCCTTGAGCAGCTGGCGCAGCTCGCTGCGCAGGGCGATGCGCAGGTGTGCGTCGAGGCTGGAGAAGGGCTCGTCGAGCAGCAGCAGGTCCGGCCGCGGTGCCAGCGAGCGGGCCAAGGCCACCCGCTGCTGCTGGCCGCCGGAGAGTTCGTGCGGATAGCGGTCGGCCAAGCCGTCCAGGCCGAGCGGGGCCAGTGCCCCGGCGACGCGCGCGGCGCGCTCGCCGCGCGGCAGCCGGTGCAGTCCGAAGGCGACGTTCTCGGCCACGGTCAGATGCGGGAACAGCGCCAGGTCCTGGAACACGAAGCCGATGCCGCGCCGCTCCGGCGACAGCGTGGTCGCGTCGGCTCCGCGCAGCGCGATCCGGCCGGCAGTCGGCGGGTGGAAACCGGCGACCGCACGCAGCAGCGTGGTCTTGCCGCAGCCGCTGGGGCCGAGCAGGCAGCCCAGTTCGCCGGGCGCCAGTGTCAGCGACACTCCGTGCACCGCCGGCAGCCCGCTGTAGTCGCAGGACACCCGCTCGACGGCGAGCAGCGGGATCGTGGCGCTGGTGGCGGCCGGAACGCGCATCGGCCCAGGGACGACACAGGTGCCGAGCGCGCCCGACGCGGGTGCCGCTTCTCCGTGCATGCGTCGTGCGCCCTCGGTAGGCCGGTGCCGGGTCGTCGGTGCCGACGGCTTATGCCATCTGCCTGGCGACGAAATCCCAGTTGACCAGGTTCCAGAAGGCCTCGACGTACTTGGCGCGGGCGTTGCGGTAGTCGATGTAGTAGGCGTGCTCCCACACGTCGCAGGTCAGCAGCGGCTTGTCGGCGCCGGTGAGCGGGGTGGCGGCGTTGGAGGTGCTGACGATGGCCAGGCTGCCGTCCGGACGCTGCACCAGCCAGGCCCAGCCGGAACCGAAGGTGGTCAGCGCGGTCTGGGTGAACTGCTCCTTGAACTGGGCGAAGGAGCCGAACGCCTTGCCGATGGCCTCGGCCAGCTTGCCGGTCGGCTCGCCGCCGCCGTTCGGGGACAGGCAGTGCCAGTAGAAGGTGTGGTTCCACACCTGCGCGGCGTTGTTGAACATGCCGCCCTGGGACTTGCGGACGATTTCCTCCAGATCGAGGTGCTCGAACTCGGTGCCCTTGATCTGGTTGTTGAGGTTGGTGACGTAGGTCTGGTGGTGCTTGCCGTAGTGGTATTCGAGGGTCTCGGCGGAGATGTGCGGCTCCAGCGCGTTCTTCTCGTAGGGCAGGGCGGGCAGTTCGATCGCCATGGTGCTTCTCCTTGTGCTGGCTGGGTGGCTGCGCGGGGGAGCGCGGAAGGACTTACAATTCTAGCCCATCGCCTCGCCGGCAGGCCGGCCCGGTGCCGGGACGGTGAGGTGCGCAAGCCACTCCCCGGAGCAGGATTCCCCCATGCCCAACTCCCCCGCGATCGACCGGATCAAGGCCCTGGTCGAGGGCCACCCCATCGTCCTGTTCATGAAGGGCACCCCGCAGTTCCCGATGTGCGGCTTCTCCAGCCGGGCGGTGCAGGTGCTCAAGGCCGCCGGCGCCGAGTTCGTGCACGTCAACGTGCTGGAGGACCCGGAGATCCGCGCCAACCTGCCGCGCTACTCCGACTGGCCGACTTTTCCGCAGCTGTTCATCAATGGCGAATTGATCGGCGGCTGCGACATCACCGTCGAGCTGTTCGACAGCGGCGAGCTGCACCGCATGGTGGCCGAGGCACAGAAGCAGAAGGACGAGGCGTGAGCGCGGCCTTCGATGCCGTCCCGCCGGCGCTGCCCGACGCCCTGGTCGGCCGCGTGGTGCTGATCGCCGGCGCCCACGGTGCGCTCGGTGAGGCCAGCGCGCGCGCCTGCGCGCAGGCCGGTGCCACCGTCGTGCTGCTCGGCCGTCGCGTGCCCAAACTCAATCGGGTCTACGACGCCGTGGCCGCGCTCGGCCCGGAGCCGGCGATCTATCCGCTCGATCTGGAAGGCGCCGGCCCCAACGACTACGCCGAGCTGGCCGACAAACTCGCCGCCGAGCTGGGCCGGCTGGACGGCATCGTCCACGCCGCCGCCGAGTTCAAGGCGCTCACGCCGCTGGAACTGACCGCGCCGGAGGACTTCGTCCGCGCGCTGCACGTCAACCTGCTGGCGCCGTGGCTGTTGACGCAGGCCTGCCTGCCGCTGCTCAAGCAGGCCGCAGACAGTGCGGTGGTCTTCGTCGCCGAGGATCTCGACCGGGTGTCGCGCGCCTACTGGGGCGGTTACGGCGTCGCCAAGCACGGCCTGGCCGGGCTGGTGCCGATGCTCGCCGCCGAGCTGGAGAACAGCCCGGTCCGGGTGAGCGCGCTGCAACCGGCGCCGATGCGCACGCCGCTGCGCGCGCGGGCCTATTTCGGCGAGGATCCGGGCCAGTGGCCGGAGGCCACGGCCTACGCACCGGCCGTGGTGCACCTGCTGTCCCCGGCCGGCGTCGCCCAGCGCGGCAAGCTCTGGACCGTACGGGCATGACCACGGCCGCGGCCGCGATCCTGCTGTTCCTGATTCTCGACCCACTGGGCAACATCCCGGTGTTCCTCAGCCTGCTCAAGCCGCTGCCGCCGCAGCGGCGGCGGATCGTGCTGGCGCGCGAGCTGCTGATCGCGCTGGGGGTGCTCTTCATCTTCCTGTTCGCCGGCCAGTACCTGCTGCAACTGATGCATCTGCGCCAGGAGTCGATCAGCATCGCTGGCGGCATCGTGCTGTTCCTCATCGGCATCAAGATGATCTTCCCGCGCCCGGAGGGCATCTTCGGCGACGTACCCGAGGGCGAGCCGTTCATCGTGCCGATGGCCATTCCGCTGATTGCCGGCCCGTCCGGCATGGCGGCGGTGATGCTGATGGCCAACTCCGACCCCGACCGCACTGCCGACTGGAGCCTGGCGCTGTTCCTGGCCTGGGCGGCGACCGCGGCGATCCTGTTCGCCGCCACCTGGCTGTACCGGCTGCTCGGCATGCGCGTGCTCACCGCCGTCGAGCGGCTGATGGGCATGCTGCTGGTGGCGCTGTCGGTGCAGATGTTCCTCGACGGGGTGAAGGCCTACCTCGCCGGCTGAGCCCGGCCACGTGGTGGCCGTGGCGAGGCGGCCGTGACGGCAGCGACCAGGGCCGCGACAGGCATGACCCGGCCGGGCCTCGCCGCCCTGGGGGCACGGCCATGGGCGTGCGCCGGGCGGGTGGCGCCTCGACGCTCTTTGCCCGATCCGCGGCCCCCGATCCCGTCGTCTGTCATACGCCTTTCAGACAGCCCGCCTATCGTGATGCCGGTTCCCAGCGACGGATCGGCCAGGTGATCAGCGTCGAGCAGAGCTTCTACGAGAGATTCCCGCGTCTGGCCGCCGGGCGCGGGCGGACCTTGAGCCGGCCGGTGGTCGGGCTGCTGCGCCGGGTGACCTGCGAGGCGCGGATCAACGATGCGCTGGCGCGTCTATGGGAGGCGCGCGGCTTCGATTTCGTCGAATGCGCGCTGGACCAGCTCGGTGTGAGCTACCAGGTCGCCCATGCCGATCGCGAGCACATCCCGGTGGAAGGGCGTGTGGTGATCGTCGCCAACCACCCGCTCGGTGCCGTCGATGCCCTGGCCTTGCTGCACCTGATCGGCACGGTGCGGCGCGACGTGAAGATCCTCGCCAACGACGTGCTGATGCCGCTCACCCCGCTGGCGCCGCTGCTGCTGCCCTGCGACGTGTTCGGCGGCGGCCGCAATGCGCTGCGCGAGGCCTACCGCGCGCTGGAGCGCGAGCAGGCGCTGATCCTGTTCCCGTCCGGCGAGGTCAGCCGGCTACGCCCGCAGGGGGTGCGCGACGGGCGCTGGTCGGCGGGTTTTGTCCGCTTCGCCCGCAAGTCGGGCGCGCCGGTGTTGCCGGTGCACATCGGCGCCCGCAACTCGCCCACCTTCTACGGCGTGTCGATGCTGGCCAAGCCCCTGGCCAGCCTGCTGCTGCCGCGCGAGATGTTTGCCGCGCGGCATGCCCGCATCAGCCTCACCGTCGGCGCGCAGGTGCCGGCGCGGGCGCTGGACGGCACCGGCCTGAGCGATCATCGGCTCGCCCAGCGCATGCGTGCCCACGTCTACCGCCTGCCCAAGCGCAAGCCGCCGCGTTTCGCCACCGCTTCGGCGGTCGCCCACCCGGAGAGCCCGCAGGCGGTCAAGCGCGCCCTCGCGGTCGCCGAGCCGCTCGGCCGCACCGGCGACGGCAAGCGCATCCTGCTGCTCGACCCGCAGCCGGACTGCCCGGCACTGCGCGAGATCGGCCGCCTGCGCGAGCTGACTTTCCGCAAGGTGGGCGAGGGCACCGGCCTGCGGCGCGACCTCGATGCCTACGACCGCTGGTACCGCCACATCGTGCTGTGGGACGAGGAGGCGCTGGAGATCGTCGGTGCCTACCGCCTCGCCGAGGGCGCGCGGGTGCTTGCCGAGCGCGGCGTCGCCGGCCTGTACACGGCCAGCCTGTTCGACTACGCCCCGGCCGCGGAAGGCTTCCTGCGCGAGGGTGTCGAACTCGGCCGCAGCTTCGTCCAGCCGCGCTACTGGGGCAGCCGCAGCCTGGACTATCTCTGGCAGGGCATCGGCGCCTACCTGCGCCACCGGCCGCAGGTGCGCTACCTGTTCGGGCCGGTCAGCCTGTCGGCCAGCCTGCCGGAGGCCGCGCGCGACTGGATCGTCGAGGCTCACCGTCACGGCTTCGGCGACCATAGCGGCCTGGCCCGTGCCCGCCACCCTCACCGGTCCGATCCCGCGATCGTCAGCGCCGCCGCCCAGGCCTTCGCCACGCTGGACGCGGGGCGGGGGCTGATCGCGCTGAAGTCGAAATTGAGCGAGCTTGGCGCCGTTTTGCCCACACTTTATCGGCAATATGTGGATCTTTGCGAGCCCGACGGCGTTCTGTTCCTGGATTTCGGCATCGACCCCGGCTTCGGCCATTGCGTCGATGGCCTGATCCGCCTCGACCTGACCCGGCTCAAGCCGGCCAAGCGGGCCCGCTACCTCGGCACGCCGGCTGCCGCGGATGCCTGAGGACGAGCGCCACGGAACTGTCATCGAACCTCGATATGCTGTTAAACTGGCGTTAACCCTCCTGAGCCGTACGGACTCGGGGTCGGGCTCGGGGAAGTGACTGGAATCACTGCATCGCGCGACCGGTATCGCGCACTCCGGACTGCTGCAGACAGGACGCCTCGAATTTCCTTTCCGCAATCAGACAGGGCATAGACCATGAAGAATCGAAGCACGGTTCGGCTGTCGCGTCTGGCGCTCGGCCTCGCCGCCGCGCTGGCCGCCGCTCCCGCTTTCGCGCAGAGCACCTCCGCCGCCCTCGGCGGTCGCGTCGTCGGCGACGACGGTCGACCGGTCGCCGGCGCGCAGGTGACCATCCTGCACACGCCGTCGGGCACGATCAGCCGCGCCACCACCGACGCCGAGGGCCGCTACACCGCGCGCGGCCTGCGCGTCGGCGGACCGTACACCGTCACCGTGAGCCGAGACGGCTACCAGTCGACCGCGCAGGAGAACGTCTACGCCCTGCTGGCCGAGACCTCGCAGATCAATCTCGAGCTGCGTTCCGAGGTGAGCAGCCTGGAGGCGATCACCGTCGTCGGCACCGCGATCGATTCCGTCTTCGGTCCGGACCGCATGGGCACCGGCACCAATGTGTCGCGCGAGGACATCGACCGTCTGCCCTCGATCGCCCGCAACATCCAGGACTACATGCGTCTGGATCCGCGCATCGCGCAGACCGACAAGGAGCGCACCGAGATCTCCGCGGGCGGCCAGAACACCCGCTTCAACAACATCCGTGTCGACGGCGTGACCGTCAATGACGGCTTCGGTCTGGAGAGCAACAACCTGGTGACCGCGCGCCAGCCGATCTCGATCGACGCGATCGAGGCGCTCAACATCTCGCTGGCCAATTATGACGTCAGCCTGTCCGGCTACACCGGCGTCAACGTCGACGCGGTGACCAAGTCCGGCACCAACGACTTCTCCGGTACCGTCTACGGTCTCCATCGCGACGGCGACTGGGCGCGCGACGACATCATCCCGGGCTCGTTCTTCGCACCGCCGAAGCAGGAGCAGACCTACGGCATGACCTTCGGCGGCCCGCTGATCCGGGACAAGCTGTTCTTCTTCCTGACCTACGAAAAGTTCGAGCGCACCCTCGGCGCGCCCACCAACCTGCCGGCCGGCATCACCGCCGCGCAGATCCAGGAAGTGCGTAACATCGCCCAGAACGTGTGGGGCTTCGACGCCGGCGACTTCGCCCTGCCGGGCAAGCTGAAGTTCCAGGTCGAGGACATCGTCGCCAAGATCGACTGGAACATCAACGACGACCACCGCGCCTACTTCCGCTACAACAAGTCCGAGCAGACCGAGCCGTTCCTGCGTCAGATCGGCGCCCGCAGCCTGTCGCTGTCGAGCTTCTGGCAGACCAACAACAAGACCTACGAGTCGGCCGTGGTCCAGCTGTTCAGCGACTGGAGCGACCGCTTCTCGACCGAGTTCAAGATCGGCCGCTCCGAGTCCAGCTCGCTGTGGGATCTCAACTCGCGCCTGCCGCAGATCCAGATCTGCCTCAACAGCGCCTCGTGCAGCGGCGCCGATTCGATCTACCTGGGCGCCGAGCAGTTCCGCCACGTCAACATCCTGGAGACGCAGATCGACACCGCCTACGGCGCGGGCTTCCTGTTCCTCGGCGACCACGAGATCAAGTTCGGCGCCGAGTACCAGAAGAACGAGGCCTACAACCTGTTCGGCCGCGACCAGTTCGGCGTCTACCAGTTCGTCGGCCTGGACGCTTTCCGCAACGGCACGCCCAGCCAGTTCAACGTCCGTTACCCGATCAACGGCGACATCAACTCGATCGCCGCCCAGATCGAACTCGAGAACCTGGCCCTGTTCATCCAGGACACCTGGTCGGTCAACTACAACCTGACCCTGAACTACGGCCTGCGCTACGACGTGCCCAACGTGCCGAACTCGCCGCCGGCCAACCCGGCCGCCTCGGCGATCTTCGGCTACGACAACACCAACACCATCGACGGCAACGGCCTGCTTCAGCCCCGCGTCGGCTTCAACTACACCTTCGACAGCGAGCGTCCGACCCAGCTGCGCGGCGGTGTCGGCCTGTTCTCCGGTGCGGCCGCCAACGTGTGGCTGGCCAACCCGTACCAGAACAACGGCGGCATCACCCTGGGCGAGTTCTTCTCCAGCACCGGCGCCGGCATCGTGTTCAGCCCGGACCCGAACAACCAGCCGGGCACCCGCGTCGATCCCAACAACCCGACCCCGGGCGGCCCGCTCGACCTGGTCGACGGCGACCTCAAGCAGCCGGCGGTGTGGAAGGCCAACCTGGCCATCGAGCACGAGCTGCCGTGGTGGGGCATCGTCGGGTCGGCGGAGCTGCTGCTCACCAGCGTCAAGGAAGGCCTCTACTACGAGAACCTCAACCTCGGCAATCCCAGCCTGCAGGCCCGTGATGGCCGCCTGATGTACTGGGGCAATCCGTACGCGGCGCCCAACGGCAGCTTCAACACCGGCTCGGCCAACGCCCGCGGCAACCGCAACCGCCAGTTCACCGACGTCACCGTGCTGCGTCCGACCAACAAGGGCGAGGGCCAGCAGCTGACCCTGTCGCTGAACAAGCCGGTGGTCGACAAGTGGTCGTGGAGTCTGGCCTACACCTACACCAACGCCACCGAGGTCAGCCCGCTGACCAGCTCGCAGGCGATCTCCAACTGGGCCAACAGCTTCCGCCTGAACCCGAACGAGCCGATCGCGGCCCGCTCGGTCTACGAGGTGCGTGACCGTTTCATCGGCACCCTGGGCTACCAGACCTTCCTGTTCGACGGCTACAAGACCTCGTTCGCGCTGTTCTACGAAGGGCGCTCGGGCCGTCCGTACAGCTGGTCGTTCCTCAACGACGCCAACGGCGACGGCCGCGTCAACGACCTGCTGTACGTCCCTGCCGGTCCGGGCGACGTGATCTTCACCGGCGGCGCGGCGATGGAGCAGGCGTTCTTCGACTACATGCGGCGCAACCCGGGCCTGGCCCGGTTCGCGGGCAGCGTGGCCAAGCCGGGTTCCGAGCGTTCGCCCTGGGTCAACACCTTCGACGTCCGCATCAGTCAGGAGATCCCGGGCTTCTTCCGCGGCCACAAGGCCGAGATCTGGCTCGACATCCAGAACGTCGGCAACCTGATCAACAAGGATTGGGGCCGCATCGAGGAGATCGGCTTCCCGTTCGGCAAGGGCGTGGTCAGCTTCGCCGGCATCGATCGGGCCACCGGCAAGTACCGCTACACCTTCAACGAGGCCAACGTCCGCGACGTCGTCCTGCGTGACAAC
>JBEQAM010000050.1:0-10104 GCA_041640375.1 Rehaibacterium sp.
GCCCATGGTTCTGGTCAGCCATTCGGTCGCCGAGGTCGAGCGTCTCGCCGATCGCGTGATGATGATGCGCGACGGGCGCAACGACGCGCCGCGCAGCCTGGCCGAGGCGGCGGCCGATCCCGACTCGCCGCTGCATGCCGAGGCCGGTCCGGCCAGTGTGATCGACGCTGTGGCGGCCGGCACCGAGGATGGCTTGCTCGCGGTTGCGCTCGGAGCGGACAGATTGTGGCTGCCTTGGCAGGGCGTCGCGCCGTCGGCGTCGTTGCGGCTGCGGATCATGGCCAGCGATGTCGCGCTCGGGTTGGCGCCGGCACGCGATCTGAGCGTGCTCAACATTCTGCCGGTGACGATCGAATCGATGCGTGACGGCGCCGACGCCACCGTGCTGGTCGCCTGTCTGACCGGCAACGGCACGCGCCTGTTCGCCAGCGTCACCCGCCGCGCCGCGACCATGCTGGGGCTGGTGCCGGGCATGACGGTGCACGCGCATCTGAAGGCAGTGGCGCTGCTCGATTGAGCCGCTCGGCGCAAGGCAGTCGCGCAGGTTTTCCCCGGGGCCCGGCGCCGGGGTCGGGGATCCGGAAAAGCACCTCCAGGCGTGCGGGCGGAGGCGGCCGGTCTGCGCCGCCAGGCCGCGAATCGATCTCCGGCAGGTGTTTTTCACGGCCGGATTGATCCGGGTCAAGGCGCGACGTCCGTCGGCGGGCGACCCTGCGTCTGCACTGGAAATCCTGTCCATGGACCCGGTGCAAGCCATTGGCCGCTTCGGCCATCCGCCACACAGGAGTCCGCATGTCCGCCACTTCCGCCTCCGTCACGCTCGGCGCCGGCACCGTGATCCAGGATTGGCGTCCGGAGGATCCGCAGTTCTGGAGCGTGGCCGGCAGCCGCGTCGCCAACCGCAATCTGGTCATCTCGATTCCCGCGCTGCTGCTCGCGTTTGCGGTGTGGATGATGTTCTCCGCGGTGACGGTGAGCCTGCCGAAAGTCGGCTTCACCTTCACCACCGATCAACTGTTCTGGCTGGCGGCGCTGCCGGGCCTGTCCGGCGCGACGTTACGCATCTTCTACAGCTTTCTGGTGCCGATCTTCGGCGGTCGTCGCTTCACCGCGATCTCGACCGCTTCACTGATGATCCCGGCGGTATGGCTGGGCTTCGCCGTGCAGGACGTGAACACACCGTTCTGGCACTTCGTCGCCATCGCCATCCTGTGCGGCCTCGGCGGCGGCAACTTCGCCTCGTCGATGTCGAACATCTCGTTCTTCTTCCCGAAAGCCAAGCAGGGCTATGCGCTGGGCATGAACGCGGGCCTGGGCAACCTCGGCGTGTCGGTGACGCAGTTCGTGATCCCGCTGGTGATCACCACCGGCATCTTCGGTGCCGTCGCCGGCGGGCCGCAGCTCACCAGCGAGGGCAAGGCGCTGTACCTGCAGAACGCCGGCTTCATCTGGCTGCCGTTCCTGCTGGTATGCACCTTCGCCGCCTGGTTCGGCATGAACGACCTGGCCAGCGCGCGCTCGAGCTTCGCCGAGCAGGCGGTGATCTTCCGCCGCAAGCACAACTGGCTGATGTGCTGGCTGTACATCGGCACCTTCGGCAGTTTCATCGGCTTCTCGGCCGGTTTCCCGTTGCTGATCCGCACCCAGTTCCCGGAAGTGGACGCACTCAGCTACGCCTTCCTCGGCCCGCTGGTCGGCGCGATCGCGCGGCCGATCGGCGGCTGGATGAGCGACAGGCTCGGCGGCGCGCTGCTCACCTTCTGGGTGTTCGTACTGATGATCGCGGCGGTGTTCGGCGTGCTGTACTTCCTGCCCAGCGGCGCGTCGGGCGGCAGCTTCACCGGCTTCCTGGCGTTGTTCATGCTGCTGTTCGTGCTGACCGGCATCGGCAATGCCTCCACCTTTCGCATGATCCCGGTGATCTTCCGCACCCAGCACGAGCGCATGGCGGCGAACCGTGACGCGGCCGGCAAGGCCGCCGCCACGCGCCAGGCCGGCATCGAGTCGGCGGCGGTGATCGGCTTCTCCTCGGCCATCGGCGCCTACGGCGGCTTCTTCGTGCCCAAGAGCTACGGCACCTCCATCGCCCTCACCGGCGGGCCGGAGGCGGCGCTGTACGGCTTCATCGCCTTCTACGTGACCTGCGTGGCGATCACCTGGTGGTGGTACTTCCGCAAGGGAGCGGAGGCGCCGTGTTGATCGGGGCGGAAATCGGAAATGGGAAATCGGGAATCGGCAGAGAAAGCGCGGCCGCCGAGCCTTCCATCGCTACCCGAACCCTTCCGACGCCCGGCCTCGACCGATTTGCGATTTCCCATTTCCGATTTCCGGATGCCCGATGAGCTACTTCCTCGACCGCCTCACCTTCTTCAAGCGCGCCGACGAGACGTTCGCCGACGGCCACGGCGTCACCCGCAGTGACGACCGCGGCTGGGAGAACGGCTACCGTGCCCGCTGGCAGTACGACAAGATCGTGCGCTCCACCCACGGCGTGAACTGCACCGGCTCATGCAGCTGGAAGGTCTACGTCAAGAACGGCCTGGTCACCTGGGAAACCCAGCAGACCGACTACCCGCGCACCCGGCCGGACCTGCCCAACCACGAGCCGCGCGGCTGTCCCCGCGGCGCCAGCTACTCGTGGTACCTGTACAGCGCCAACCGGGTGAAGTACCCGCTGATCCGCGGCGCGCTGCTGCGACTGTGGCGGCAGGCGCGCAAGACGATGTCGCCGGTGGACGCCTGGGCCAGCATCGTCGAGGACGCGGCGCAGGCGAAGTCCTACAAGTCCAGGCGCGGCATGGGCGGCTTCGTCCGGGTGCGCTGGGAGGAGGCCAATGAGCTGATCGCCGCGGCCAACCTCTACACGGTCAAGAAGTATGGTCCCGACCGGGTGATCGGCTTTTCGCCGATCCCGGCGATGTCGATGGTCAGCTACGCCGCCGGCGCGCGCTATCTGTCGCTGCTCGGCGGCGCGTGCCTGTCGTTCTACGACTGGTACTGCGATCTGCCGCCGTCCTCGCCGCAGGTGTGGGGCGAGCAGACCGATGTCCCCGAATCGGCCGACTGGTACAACTCCAGGTACATCATCGCCTGGGGCTCCAACGTCCCGCAGACGCGCACGCCGGACGCGCACTTCTTCGTCGAGGCGCGCTACAACGGCACCAAGACGGTGGCGATCACCCCGGACTATTCCGAGGTCGCCAAGCTCACCGACGAGTGGCTGCATCCCAAGCAGGGCACCGACGCGGCGCTGGCCTTCGCCTTCGGTCACGTGATCCTGCGCGAGTTCCACCTCGACAACCCCTCGCCGTACTTCCAGGACTACTGCCGCCAGTACTCGGACATGCCGATGCTGGTGCGTCTGGACCGGCGCGACGACGGCCGGCTGGTGGCAGGCCGCTTCCTGCGCGCGGCCGATCTGGACGGCGCGCTGGGCGAGGGCAACAACCCGGAGTGGAAGACGCTGGGCCTGGACGAGATCAGCGGCGAGCTGGTGGTGCCGAGCGGATCGATCGGCTTCCGCTGGGGCGAGCAGGGCAAGTGGAACATCGAGGAGCGCGACAGCCGCGGCCGCGACATCCGCCTGCGGCTGAGCCTCGATGGCGTGCACGACGAGGTGGTCGAGGTCGGCTTCCCGTACTTCGGCGGCGTCGAGCATGAAAAGTGGACCGCCAGCAAGTTCGAGGAGGTGCTGAACAAGCGCGTCCCGGTCCGCCGCCTGCGCCTGGCCGACGGCAGCCAGGCGCTGGTCGCCACCGTCTACGACCTGCTGCTGGCGCAGTACGGCGTCGATGCCGGTTTCGGCGGCAAGTACGTCACCCGCGACTACGACGCCGACGTGCCGGGCACGCCGGCCTGGCAGGAGAAGATCACCGGCGTGCCGCGCGCGCAGGTGATCCGGATCGCCCGCGAGTTCGCCCGCAACGCCGACAAGACCCGCGGCCGCAGCATGATCATCGTCGGCGCGGCGATGAACCACTGGTTCCACAACGACATGAACTATCGCGGGCTGATCAACATGCTCGTGATGTGCGGCTGCGTCGGCCAGTCCGGCGGCGGCTGGGCGCACTACGTCGGCCAGGAGAAGCTGCGTCCGCAGTCGGGCTGGCTGCCGCTGGCCTTCGCTCTGGACTGGAGCCGCCCGCCGCGGCAGATGAACGGCACCAGCTTCTGGTACTTCAATTCCGACCAGTGGCGCTACGAAAAGCTCGAAGTCGGCGAGATCCTCTCGCCGCTGGCCGACCCGAAGAAGTACACGGGCCATCTGGTCGACTTCAACCTGCGCGCGGTGCGCATGGGCTGGCTGCCCAGCGCGCCGCAGCTCAACCGCAACCCGCTCGGGCTGGTGCGCGAGGCGGAAGGCCAGGGCGTGGATCCGGTGCAGTACGCGGTCTCGCAGTTCAAGTCCGGCGCGCTCGACTTCGCCTTTGCCGACCCGGACGCGCCGGAGAACTTCCCGCGCAACCTGTTCATCTGGCGCTCCAACCTGCTCGGCTCCTCGGGCAAGGGCCACGAGTACATGCTCAAGCACATGCTCGGCACCCGTCACGGCCTGCAGGGTAAGGACCTGGGCGAGCGCGGCAGGACCCTGCCCGAAGAAGTCAAATGGCGCGACGAGGCGCCGGAAGGCAAGCTCGACCTGCTGGTCACGCTCGACTTCCGCATGTGCACCACCGCGCTGTACTCCGACGTGGTGCTGCCGACCGCGACCTGGTACGAGAAGAACGACCTCAACACCTCCGACATGCACCCGTTCATCCATCCGCTGTCCAAGGCGGTGGATCCGGCATGGGAGGCGCGCAGCGACTGGGACATCTTCAAGGGGATCGCCCGCACCGTCAGCGAGCTGGCGCCGGGCGTGCTCGGCGTCGAGAAGGATCTGGTGCTGGTGCCGACCCTGCACGACACGCCGGGCGAGCTGGCCATGCCCGAGGTGAAGGACTGGAAGAAGGGCGAGTGCGAGCCGATCCCGGGCAAGACCATGCCTGGCATGGTGGTGGTCGAGCGCGACTACCCCAACCTCTACAAAAAGTTCACCTCGCTCGGCCCCCTGCTCGACAAGCTCGGCAACTGGGGCAAGGGCATGACCTGGGACACCAAGGACGAGATCGAATTCCTCGGCGATCTCAACCATCGCGTCACCGAGGAGGGCATCAGTCAGGGGCGTCCGCGTATCGAGTCGGCGATCGACGCCGCCGAGGTGATCCTGCACCTGGCGCCGGAAACCAACGGCCATGTCGCGGTCAAGGCCTGGCGGTCGCTGGGCAGGTTCACCGGCCGCGACCACACCCATCTGGCGGTCGGCAAGGAGCACGAGGCGATCCGCTTCCGCGACGTGCAGGCGCAGCCGCGCAAGATCATCTCCAGCCCGGTGTGGTCGGGCCTGGAGGACGAGCACGTCAGCTACAACGCCGGCTACACCAACGTCCACGAGCTGATTCCGTGGCGCACGCTCACCGGCCGCCAGCAGTTCTATCAGGACCACGAGTGGATGCTGGCCTTCGGCGAGGGCTTCATGGGCTACCGCCCGCCGGTCAACACCAAGACGATCGCGCCGATCCTCGGCAGCAAGCCCAACGGCCACAAGGAGATCGTCCTGAACTGGATCACCCCGCACCAGAAGTGGGGCATCCACAGTACCTACAGCGACAACCTGATCATGCAGACGCTCTCGCGCGGCGGCCCGATCGTGTGGCTGAGCGAGGACGATGCCAAGTCCGCCGGCATCGAGGACAACGACTGGATCGAGCTCTACAACGTCAACGGCGCCATCGCCGCACGCGCGGTGGTCAGCCAGCGCGTGATGCCAGGCATGGCGATGATGTACCACGCGCAGGAACGCATCATCAACACGCCCGGTAGCGAGATCACCGGCACCCGCGGCGGCATCCATAACTCGGTGACGCGCGCGGTGGTCAAGCCGACCCACATGATCGGCGGCTACGCACAGCTCAGCTACGGCTTCAACTACTACGGCACGACCGGCACGAACCGCGACGAGTTCGTGATCGTTCGCAAGATGGACAAGATCGACTGGCTGGACGGCGAACCGGTGCCGGCCACCGAGGAGGCTGCCCGATGAAAGTCCGCGCGCAGATCGCGATGGTCCTCAACCTCGACAAGTGCATCGGGTGCCATACCTGCTCGATCACCTGCAAGAACGTCTGGACCTCGCGCGAGGGCGTCGAGTACGCCTGGTTCAACAACGTCGAGACCAAGCCCGGCATCGGTTATCCCAAGGAGTGGGAGAACCAGGACAAGTGGAACGGCGGCTGGGTGCGCAACGCCTCCGGCAAGCTGCAGCTCAAGGCCGGCGGACGTTTCCGCATGCTGGCCAAGATCTTCGCCAATCCCGACTTGCCGCAGATCGACGACTACTACGAGCCGTTCGACTTCGACTACCAGCACCTGCACGAGGCGCCCGAGGGCAAGCACCAGCCGACCGCACGCCCGCGCTCGCTGGTGTCCGGCGAGCGCATGCAGAAGATCCACTGGGGACCGAACTGGGAGGAGATCCTCGGCACCGAGTTCGCCAAGCGCAGCAAGGACAAGAACTTCGACGAGGTGCAGCGCGAGATCTACGGCACCTTCGAGCGCACCTTCATGATGTACCTGCCGCGCCTGTGCGAGCACTGCCTGAATCCGGCGTGCGTGGCCTCGTGCCCGAGCGGCGCGATCTACAAGCGCGAGGAGGACGGCATCGTCCTGATCGATCAGGACAAGTGCCGCGGCTGGCGCATGTGCGTCTCCGGCTGCCCCTACAAGAAGATCTACTACAACTGGAAGACCGGCAAATCCGAGAAGTGCATCTTCTGCTACCCGCGCATCGAGATGGGTGAGCCGACGGTGTGCTCGGAGACCTGCGTGGGCCGCATCCGCTACCTCGGCGTGATGCTCTACGACGCCGACCGCATCGCCGAGGCGGCGGCGGTGCCGAACGAGAAGGACCTGTACCCGGCGCACCTGGACATCTTCCTCGACCCGAACGATCCGCAGGTGATCGCGGCCGCCCGCGCCGAGGGCATCCCCGACAGTTGGCTGGAGGCGGCCAAGGCCTCGCCGGTGTACAAGCTGGCGATCGACTGGCAGCTGGCGCTGCCGCTGCACCCCGAATACCGCACGCTGCCGATGGTGTGGTACGTGCCGCCGCTGTCGCCGATCCAGTCGGCCGCCGATGCCGGCCGTATCGGCATGAACGGGGAGATTCCGGACGTGGCCTCGCTGCGCATCCCGGTGCGCTACCTGGCCAACCTGCTGACCGCGGGCGACGAGGCGCCGGTGATCCGCGCGCTCGAGCGCATGCTCGCCATGCGTGCCTGGCGCCGTGCCATGCACGTGGACGGTGTCGAGGACACCGAGGTGTTGCGTCAGGTCGGCCTGACCGTGGCGCAGGCCGAGCAGATGTACCGCTACCTGGCCATCGCCAACTACGAGGACCGCTTCGTGGTGCCCAGCGCGCATCGCGAGTACGCCGGTGATGCCTTCGGCGAGCGCGGCGGCTGCGGTTTCTCGTTCGGCAACGGTTGCAGCGGCTCGACCCCGGAGGTGTTGTTCGGCGGCAAGAAGCAGACCGTCTACCAGGTGCCGCCGAACCGTCAGACGGCCGATCGGGAGACCGCATGAACGCGCTCAAGCTGATCTCGGTGCTGCTCGACTACCCGCGCGACGAGCTGTGGCAGCACGGCCAGGCGCTGATGGCGGCCTGCGGCGATGCCGGCCTGCCGGCGGCGCGGACCACGCAGCTGCTGGAGTTCGTCGCCGACCTGCTCGCCCGCGACCCGATCAAGGCCCAGGAACGCTGGCTGTCGCTGTTCGACCGTGGCCGCTCGATGAGCCTGCTGCTGTTCGAGCACATCCACGGCGAGTCGCGCGACCGCGGCCAGGCGATGGTCGACCTGATGGAGACCTACCGCGCCAACGGTTTCGAGATCGCCGTGCGCGAGCTGCCCGACTACCTGCCGTTGCTGCTGGAGTACCTGTCGACGCGGCCCGAGGAGGAGGCGCGCGAGTGGCTGTCGCACATCGCCCACATCCTCGAACTGCTGGCCGCGCGCGCGGCCGAGCGTGGCGGCGCCTACGCACCGCTGTTCGAGACGCTGGTCGAATGCTCCGGACGCCCGGTCGAGCTCGGGCCGATGCGCCAGCGCGTCGCCCGTGAGGCCCGTGACGACACACCGGCGGCGATCGACGCGGTCTGGGAGGAGGAGGCCGTGCGTTTCACCGCCGCGGCCCCCGACAGGGATTGCGAACCCGCGCCGCGGCGACTGCCCGGCGAGGCGATGACCGTTTCCAGGTGAACACCATGCACTACCTCGATCAGTTCTTCTTCCAGCTCTATCCCTACATCGCCCTGGCGGTGTTCTTCATCGGCAGCTGGATCCGCTTCGACCGCGACCCCTACACCTGGCGCGCCGGGTCGAGCCAGCTCCTGTCCGACCGCTGGCTGTTCTGGGGCAGCAACCTGTTCCACATCGGCGTGATCGCCATCCTGCTCGGCCATTTCGTCGGCCTGTTGACACCGGAGTGGGCCTACAAGCCGTTCATCAGCTCCGGCACCAAGCAGTTGCTGGCGATGGCGGTGGGCGGCTTCTTCGGTGCGCTGTGCTTCGTCGGCCTGTCGATGCTGATCGTTCGCCGGCTGACCCAGCCGCGCGTACGGGTCAACACCGCCGGTCGCGACTGGCTGGTGCTGTGGCTGCTGCTCGCCCAGCTGCTGCTTGGCCTGTTCAGCATCGTCGTCTCGGCCGACCACCTGGACGGCGCGGTGATGGTGCAGCTCGGCCACTGGGCGCAGCACATCGTGACATTCCGCTGGGGCGCGGCCGATTTCGTCACCGACGTGCACTGGGTCTACAAGGCCCACATCGCCCTCGGCATGACCTTGTTCCTGATCTTCCCGTTCACCCGCCTGGTGCACATCTGGAGCGTGCCGCTGGGTTACCTGCGCCGGCCCTGGCAGGTGGTGCGCCGCCGTAGTGCCGCACTGCGCTACGCGGGCAAGTGACATGAGCCGCACGATGCACAGTCGCACGATTCCGGTCGTGATGGATGCGGGCGCGCTGTCGGACGCGGCCAGGCACCGCGCCGACGCGCACGAGCATGCCGACGACCCGGGCCAGCCGCCGCCGGGCCCGGCGCCGGTCAAGCTGTGGGTCGGCGACACCGCGATCAGCGAGGCCGAGATCGCCCGCGAGATGCAGTACCACCCGGCGCGTTCGCCGCAGCAGGCGCGTGCCGCCGCCGCGCAGGCGCTGGTGGTGCGTGAACTGCTGCGGCGGGAGATCGCCCGCGCCGGCCTGGCCGGCCGGGTCGAGCCGGTCGACGGCGAGACCCGCGAGGAGGCCGAGATCCGCGCCCTGCTCGATGCGGTGGTGGCGCAGCGCGCGCCCGACGAGATGGCCTGCCGGCGCTGGTACGAGAGCAATCGCGAGCGCATGCACGCACCGGACCGCTTGCGGCTGAGCCACATCCTGCTGGCCGCCGCGCCGGACGATGTCGATGCGCGCCTGGCCGCGCGCGAGCAGGGCGAGCGGCTGATCGCCGAGCTTGGCGAGCACCCCGAGCGCTTCGTCGAGTATGCGATGCGCTTTTCGGCCTGCCCGTCGAAGGACGCCGGCGGCGACCTGGGCTGGATCGAGCGCGGCCAGACCACGCCCGAGTTCGAGCGGCAGGTGTTCAGGCTGCGCGAAGGCCTGGCCGGACTCACCGTGGAGTCGCGCTACGGCCACCACGTGGTTCGCGTCGAGGCCATCGAGCGCGGTCGGCCGCTGGCCTTCGAGGAGGCGCATCCGCGCATTGCGCAGTACCTGGAGCTGCAGCTGCGGCAGAACGCGCTGCACGAGTACCTGATGCATCTGCGCACCGAACACCCGGTGCGTGGCCTCGACGAGATCGAAGCGCAGGCGGCATAGCAATTCAGAACCCCTCTCCCACGGGGGGTGGGGGACAAGAACACGAACCCCTCTCCCACGGGGGGGCGGGGAGCGAGGCCTCCGCGCCCCTCCGGCGGCAGAGGCAAGCGGTATCAGGGATTCTTCCTACCGGTAATGCAGCCATGAACGACCTCGCGAGCGTATCCCGCGGCCAGCAGCAAACGGCCCTGTG
>JBEQAM010000051.1:0-9958 GCA_041640375.1 Rehaibacterium sp.
CTGCTGTTCTCGCCCGAGTACGGCACCGCCTCGGTGAGCAATCAGGCCCAGCGCGTCGTGCTGCTGGTGGCGACCACGCTGATCACCGCGGTGATCGTCTACCGCATGCAGCGGCTGGTGGCGATGTCCGGCATCGACAGCCTGACCGGCCTGCCCAACCGCGCCCTGCTCGTCCATCACGTGCCGCAGATGCTGGAGGATGCGCGCGAGGAGGGCGCGCCCATCACGCTGGCGCTGATCGACCTGGACCACTTCAAGCGCATCAATGACGAGTTCGGCCATCTCACCGGCGACCGCGCGCTGCGCCACGTCGTGCAGTGCCTGCGCGAACCGGCCGAACCGGGCGAGACCATGATCCGCATCGGCGGCGAGCAGTTCGTGCTGCTGCTGCCGCGCCCGATGGGCGCGGCCTGGGAGCGGGTCGAGGCGCTGCGCCGACGCCTGGCCGCCACGCCCTTCGTGCCGGAGGCCGGCGAGGCCCACCGCAACATGACCTTCAGCGCCGGCCTGGCCAACTTCCCGCAGGACGGCGCCGATGTCTCCAGCCTGATGCGCCAGGCCGACCTGCGCCTGCGCGCCGCCAAGCGGCTCGGCCGCAACCGCACCGTCGCCCGCGACGAACCGGCCTGACCGGGCGGCTCCGGCGCCGCCGCGCCGCGTATTGCCGCCCCCACGCCCCTGCTCTACCCTGCCCCGACCCTCACGCCGCCACGTCCGGACCATCGCATGCTCGACATCCTCTTCGGCCTGCTCGGCCTGACCACCCTGCTCGTGATCGCCTGGCTGTTCTCCGACAACCGGCGCGCGGTCGACTGGCGGCTGGTCGCCACCGGTGTCGGGCTGCAGCTGGCCTTCGCCATGTTCGTGCTGCTCACGCCCTGGGGCGCGGGCGCGTTCGGCGCCCTGAGCTCGGGCTTCGTCAAGCTGCTCGGCTTCACCCAGCAGGGCGCGGCCTTCATCTTCGGCGACTTCGCGCGCTCGGATAAGGTCGGCTTCGTGTTCGCCTTCCAGGTGCTGCCGACGATCATCTTCTTCGCCGCCTTCATGAGCGTGCTGTACCACCTGGGCGTGATGCAGGCGATCGTCAAGGGCATGGCCTGGGTGATCACCAAGGTGATGAAGGTCTCCGGCGCCGAGACGCTGAGCGTGTGCGCCAACGCCTTCATCGGCCAGACCGAGGCGCCGCTGGTGGTCAAGCCGTACATCGCCAGGATGACCCCGTCCGAACTGCTCACGCTGATGGTCGGCGGCATGGCGACCATCGCCGGCGGCGTGCTCGGCGCCTACGTGCTGATGCTCGGCGGCTCCGATCCGGCCGCCCAGGCCGAATACGCCAAACACCTGATCACCGCCAGCATCATGGCCGCACCGGCCACGCTGGTGATCGCCAAGATCCTCGCCCCCGAGACCGGTGAGCCGCTCACCCGGGGCCAGGTCCGCATCGAGGTCGAGCAGCACACCGCCAATGTCATCGACGCCGCCGCCGCCGGCGCCGCCGACGGCCTGCGCCTGGCGCTCAACGTCGGCGCCATGCTGCTGGCCTTCATCGCCCTGATCGCCCTGCTCGACGCCCCGATCGCCTGGCTGGGCGAGGTCAGCGGCATCAACGCCGCGCTCGGCCGCGAGCTCAACCTGTCCACCCTGTTCGGCTTCGTGCTGGCGCCGATCGCCTGGCTCATCGGCGTGCCGTGGTCGGACGCGGTCGCGGTCGGCGGCCTGATCGGCACCAAGGTGGTGCTCAACGAGTTCGTCGCCTACGTGCAGCTGGCCGAAGCGCAGGCCGGCCTGAGCGACAAGGCCCGGCTGATCGCCACCTACGCGCTGTGCGGCTTCGCCAACTTCAGCTCGATCGCGATCCAGCTCGGCGGCATCGGCGGCATCGCTCCCGAGCGGCGCAGCGATCTGGCCCGCTTCGGTCTCAAGGCCGTGCTCGGCGGCAGCCTGGCCACCTTCATGACCGCCACCATCGCCGGCGTGCTGACCAGCTACGTGGGCTGAGCATGAGCGCACAGGTCGTCGTCGTCGGCTCGTACAACCAGGACCACGTCTGGGTCGCCGACCGCCTGCCCGCGCCGGGCGAGACCCGCTTCGGCCGCTACCGCACCGGCCCCGGCGGCAAGGGCTTCAACCAGGCCGTGGCTGCCGCCCGGCTCGGTGCACAGACCCTGTTCGTCGGCGCGCTCGGCGAGGACCCCGCCGGCGAGCACGCCATGGACCTGGCCCGCGAGCACCACATCGCCATGCGCGTGGAGCGGCCGTCCGACGAGGCCACCGGCAGCGCCGCCGTGGTCGTCGACGGCCAGGGACGCAACCAGATCGTAGTCGCGCCCGGCGCCAACGCAGCACTGTCCGAACGCTTCGTGCGCAGCCAGGCCGCGCACCTGCGCGAAGCCCGCGTCGTGCTGGCGCAGCTGGAAGTGAACGCCGCCGCCGTCGAGACCGCACTGGCCATCGCCCGCAGTGCCGGCCGTACCACCGTTCTCAACCCCGCGCCGATCGACGCCGGCGTCAGCGCGATCGCGCTGTCCGACACCGACATCCTCACTCCGAACGAAACCGAGTTCGCCGCCATGCTCGCCGCCCGGCGTGGCGGACTGCCCGCCGGCCAAGACATCGCCGCGCTCGGCGACGAAGCGCTGCACGCGCTGTGCCGCAAGCTGAACGTGCCGACCGTGGTGGTGACGCTGGGCGCGCGCGGCTGTTTCGTCTCGCATGCCGACGCGCGCCTGCGCGGCGACGGCACGGCGCATTACCGCGTCGCCGGCGAGCCGGCCGAGACCATCGACACCACCGGCGCCGGCGACGCCTTCAACGGCGCCCTGGCCGCCGCCCTGGCACTGCACCCCGAGCGTCCTTTCGCCGATGCCGTGCATCTGGCCAACCGTTACGCCGCCCTCTCCACCGAACGCCCCGGCGCGGCGCTGGCGATGCCGACGTTGACCGAGTTTCACGCCCGTTTCCGGGCGGAGGGTTAGAGACGAGTACAAATCTAATTGAAGTTGCTAATCATTCTCATTAGCATGCGCACCTCCCCCTCGTCCGGAGGCTGCCATGCCTGCACGCACTGCCCTCGCCCGTTCGCTCACGCTCCTGCTTGCGCTGGTCCCATTCGCCGCCGAGCCGACCGCCCGGCTCGACCGCATCACCGTCTCGGCCTCGACCACGCGACTGCCCGACTCCGAATCGGCGCTGCCCAACACGGTCACGGTGATCACTCGCGAAGAGCTCGATCGCCAACTCGCCTTCACCCACGACCTCTCGCAGATCCTCGGCAACCTGGTCCCGGCGTTCTCGCCGGCGCGGCAGAAGCTCACCAACTTCGGCGAGTCACTGCGCGGCCGCAAGCCGTTGTACATGATCGACGGAGTGCCACAGTCGACCCCGCTGCGCAGCGGTGCACGCGAGGCGCACACGATCGATCCGGCGCTGATCGAGCGCATCGAGATCATCCATGGCGCCAACGCCTTGCAAGGCATCGGCGCCTCGGGCGGCATCATCAACATCATCACCAAACGCGCACCCGAGACCGACGGCCGCTTTCACGACCTGAGGCTGGCGGCGAACGCCGCGCTGCCGCGGCACCGTGACGATGCCGGCGGCCGCGGCGCGTACCTGTACGGCTGGCGCGCGGGGCAGCTGGACCTCATCGCCGGCGCCAGCTACGGCCGCCAAGGCCTGAGCTACGACGGCGAGGGCCGACCGCTCTACATCGAATCGACCCAAGGCGACCTCATGGACGCGCGCCAGTGGGACCTGTTCGCCAAGATCGGGCGAACGCTCACCGGTGGCGGACGCCTCCAGCTCATGCTCAACCGCTACCGGCAGCAGGGCGACGGCGACTACCGGCCGGTACCCGGCGACCTCGCCGCGAACCGGCCCGCGAGCGCCGTGCGCGGTCGCCCCGAAGGCACACCGCCGAACAACCGCGTGGATTCGGCTTCGCTCGACCTGAGTCTGCCCGAGATCGCCGGCGGTGCCCTGCAGGCGCAGGTGTTCTGGCTCGACTTCGCCGCACTCTACGGCGGCGGCCGCTTCGCGAGCTTTCAGGATCCAGCGCTGCCGCCAGACTGGTTCGACCAGTCGCAGAACGTCTCGCAAAAGGTCGGCAGCAAGCTCGACTGGACGCGGCGCGAGCTGTTCGGCCTGCCGCTGCGCCTGAGGCTCGGATTCGACACCCTGCGAGACCGCACCTACCAGTCACTGGTCCATAGCGGCCGCCTCTGGGTACCGGAAACCGTCTACGAGAGCCTGGCGCCTTTCGCGCAGGCCGAGTGGTGGCCGGCCGAGCCGCTGATGCTGGTCGCAGGCCTGCGCCATGAACGCGGCCGCCTCGTCGTCGACGACTACCGCACGCTGGCCTACTACGGCGGCCACCTCGTCGAGGGCGGCCGGCCGAAGCTGCGCGAGACCCTGCCGAACCTCGGCGCGGTCTGGCATCTCCACGCGCACCTGAACGTCTACGCCTCCTACGCCGAGGGTTTCACCGTCGCCGACATCGGTCGCGTACTGCGTGCGATCGACGCTCCCGGCTACCGGGTCGAACAACTCATCGACCTGCGGCCGGTGATCGCCGACAACCGCGAGCTCGGCCTCGACTACGACGACGGCCGGCTTTCCGCCCATCTGGCCTATTACGAATCCGACTCCGACTTCGGCTCGCTGCTGGTCTACGACGCCGTCAACAACGTCTACAACGTGCAGCGCCAGGCGACCGCGGTGCATGGCTTCGAAGGCCAACTCGCCTGGCGCCCGGCCGCCGCCACCCGGCTCGGCGTGGCGTATGCGCGCACGCGCGGCCGCTATGACAGCGACGGCGACGGCCGCCTCGACTCCGACCTCGAAGGCATCAACATCGCCCCGGACCGCGTCAATCTGTTCTGGGAACAGGCCTGGGGCGCGCACGTCGATACCCGACTGCAGGCCAGCCGCTTCCAGAGCCGCGATTTCTTCCGCCACGGCACGCCGGTGGCAAGCTTCGACGGCTATGCCACGCTGGACCTGTTCCTGCGCTGGCGCACCGGGATCGGCGACGTCAGCCTGGGCATCGAGAACCTCGGCGACCGCCAGTACCTCACCTACCATTCGCAGACGACCGCAAGCGCGGCGACCTGGACGGCCGGGCGCGGCCGCAACCTCACCCTGAGCTGGCAACGGCGGTTCTGATGCGCGCCCGTGCGCTGCTTCGGCGCCTGCACCTGTGGCTCGGCCTCGGCATCGGGCTGGTGTTCGCGCTGGTCGCGCTCTCGGGCACCGTGCTCGTGTTCCAGCGCGAGCTGCTGCTCGCCGCGCATCCGGAGCTCGCCGCGCAGCCTTTGCCGGACCCGACGCAACGTGGCGACGCGCTGGCGCGCATCGTCGCCGAGTGGTCGCCGCGCGGGCTGCGTGGCCTGGAGCTGCCGTCGCCCGCGCTACCGGTCTGGATCGTCTACGCCGAGGACGGCTGGCACTACCTCGCCCCCGCCGATGGCCGGCTTCTGCTCACGCGCACGCCGGACCGCGACTGGCTGCTGTGGCTGCGCGATCTGCACACGCACCTGCTCGCCGGCCATGCCGGCGAGCAGGTGCTGGGCATCGCCGGCCTGATCGCCCTGTGCCGGCTCGGCTCCGGCCTGTATCTGTGGTGGCCACGCCGGGCGGCCTTCGGCCGGAGCCTGCGCCTGCACGCAAACCCGCCGCCGCTGCGCTGGCTGAGCTGGCATCGCAGCCCCGGTGCGCTGCTGCTGCCGCTGCTGCTGCTGGTGACCGCGACCGGTACCGCGATGGTCTACTACGGCCCGACCCGGGCCGCGCTGCGCGCGCTCTTCGGCGACGCGCCCGAACCGTCACCGCCCCCCGTGCTCGCGCCGCGCCCCGATCCGATCGACTGGAACGCCGTGCTCACCGCCGCCGAGCGCGCCCTGCCGGACGCGACGCTGCGACGGCTCGCGCCGCCCGCGCCCGAGGATGCCCACATCGTGTTCCGCGCGCGCCTGCCCGCCGAATGGCACCCCAACGGCCGCAGCCTGATCTGGGTCGACCCCTACACCGCGAGCGTCGTCCAGCGCCATGACGCCACCTCGCAAGGCGCCGGCGCGCGGCTGAGCGAAACGATCTACCCGCTGCACGGCGGTTTCGTCGGCGGCCCCGGGTGGAAGCTCGCGGTCGCGGCAAGCGGCCTGCTGCCGCCGCTGCTGTTCGTGACCGGTTTCCTGTTCTGGCGGGCACGACGGCGACGGCGGTCCACGACGACCGGCTGAAAGGCGGTCCAACCACCGCCTGGCCGGCGAGCCAAGGCGGCAGCCCGAGAACCGGGAGCCGAGCCGGCGATACGTCGTGGCGTCGGCGGATCACGAGTCCCGGCTTCGAAGCGGGCGCATACAATGCATCGCATGCGCATCGGCCCCCACCTCATCGACCCGCCGCTGGTGCTCGCCCCGATGGCGGGCGTCACCGACAAGCCGTTCCGGATGCTCTGCAAGCGTCTGGGCGCGGGGCTGTGCGTGTCGGAGATGACCACGTCCGATCCGCGCTTCTGGCATACCGCCAAATCGCGGCACCGCATGGACCACGCCGGCGAGCCCGAGCCGGTCAGCGTGCAGATCGCCGGCACCGTGCCCGCAGTCATGGCCGAGGCGGCGCGCCACAACGTCGACCATGGCGCGCAGATCATCGACATCAACATGGGCTGCCCGGCCAAGAAGGTCTGCAACGCCTGGGCCGGCTCGGCGCTGATGCGCGACGAGGCGCTGGTGGCGCGCATCCTCGCTGCGGTGGTGAAGGCGGTGGACGTGCCGGTCACGCTCAAGATCCGCACCGGCTGGGCCGCCGGCCAGCGCAACGCGCTGGCCATCGCCCGCATCGCCCAGGACTGCGGCATCGCCGCGCTCGCCATCCACGGCCGCACCCGCGACCAGCACTACACCGGCCAGGCCGAGTACGACACCATCGCCGCGGTGAAGGCGGCGCTGTCCATCCCGGTGCTGGCCAACGGCGACATCGACTCGCCGGAGAAGGCCGCCTGCGTGCTGCGCCACACCGGCTGCGACGCGGTGATGATCGGCCGCGCCGCACAGGGGCGACCGTGGATCTTCCGCGAGATCGCCCACTTCCTCGCCACCGGCGAACGCCTGCCACCGCCGTCGCTGGCCGAAGTGCGCGATATCCTGCTCGGCCACCTGCAAGCCCTGCACGCCTTCTACGGCGAGCCGTCGGGCGTGCGCATCGCCCGCAAGCACCTGGGCTGGTATGCCAGGGATCGCCCCGAGAATGCCGCCTTCCGCGCCGTGGTCAATCGCGCCGAGAGCGCCGAAGAGCAACTGCGGCTGACCGGCGAGTATTTCGACGCACTGATCGCCGGCGTGGCGCCGAGCCTGCCCGCGGCGGCCTGATGACGCGGCGCGAACGCCGCTTGCGCGACACTGGCGCGTCTCGGGATCTGCGACCGGCCAGGCGCAGCATCGACCGGTCCGAGCCGACGCCGCCATGACCGCGCACACCGACCCGCTCGCCGCCTTCCATCCCGCCGTCGCCGACTGGTTCGGCGCGAGCTTCGGCACGCCGACGCCGGCGCAGGCGCGCGCCTGGCCGGCCATCGCATCCGGCCGGCACGCGCTGATCGCCGCGCCCACCGGCTCGGGCAAGACGCTGGCGGCCTTCCTCGCCGTCATCGACGCGCTGGTGCGACGTGGGCTGGCCGGCCCCGGCGACGGCGACCTGTTCGGCCACGCCCTGCCCGACCGCACCGTCGTGGTCGACGTCTCACCGCTCAAGGCACTGTCGAACGACGTGCGGATCAACCTCGAAGGCCCGCTGGCCGGCATCCGCGCCGCGCTGGAAAAGCGCGGCCTGCCGGACGTCGAGATCCGCACCATGGTGCGCACCGGCGACACCCCGCAGGGCGAGCGCACCGCGATGCGCAAGCGCCCGCCGCACATCGTGGTCACCACGCCCGAATCGCTGTACGTACTGCTCGGCTCGGCCTCGGGCCGGCAGATGCTGGCGAGCACCGAAAGCGTGATCGTGGACGAAATCCACGCCCTCGCCGGCAACAAGCGCGGCGCGCACCTGGCGCTGTCGCTGGAACGGCTGGAGGCGCTGTGCGGGCGGCGGCTGGTGCGGATCGGGCTGTCGGCGACGCAGAAGCCGATCGACGAGGTGGCGCGGTATCTGGTGGGCGCGCGGGCGCTCGAACCCGACATCGCCGCCGGCTGCGAGATCGTCGATGTCGGCTACACCCGCCGCCGCGACCTCGCCGTCGAAGTGCCGCCGGCGCCGCTGGAGGCGGTGATGTCGGGCGAGGTCTGGGCGAGCGTGTACGACCGCCTCGCCGCGCTGGCCGGCGAGCACCGCACCACCCTGGTGTTCGTCAACACCCGCCGCATGGCCGAGCGCGCCGCGATGCACCTCACCGAGCGGCTCGGCAAGGACGCGGTCGCCGCCCACCACGGCAGTCTCTCGCGCGAGATCCGCCTCGACGCCGAGCAGCGGCTCAAGCGCGGCGAGCTGAAGGTGCTGGTCGCGACCGCCTCGCTGGAACTGGGCATCGACATCGGCGAGGTCGAGCTGGTCTGCCAGCTCGGCTCGCCGCGCGCCATCGCCGCCTTCCTGCAGCGTATCGGCCGCTCCGGCCACAGCGTCGGCGGCACGCCGAAGGGGCGCGTCTTTCCGCTCTCGCGCGACGACCTGGCCGAATGCGTCGCCCTGCTCGACGCCGTGCGCCGCGGCGAGCTGGACACGCTGCGCGTCGAGCGGCTGGCGCTCGACGTGCTCGCCCAGCAGATCGTCGCCGAGGTCGCCAGCCGCGACTGGCACGAGGACGACCTCTACGACACGCTGCGCCGCGCCTGGCCCTACGCTGCGCTGACCCGCGCGCAGTACGGCGAGGTGGTGCGCATGCTCGCCGAGGGCTACAGCCCCCGGCGCGGCCCGCGCGCGGCGCACCTGCACCGCGATGCCGTGCACGGCATGCTGCGCGCCCGTCGTGGCGCGCGGCTGACCGCACTCACCTCTGGCGGCGCCATCCCCGACACCGCCGACTACGACGTGGTACTGGAGCCGCAGTCACAGATCATCGGCAGCGTGCACGAGGACTTCGCGGTCGAGAGCATGGCCGGCGACGTGTTCCAGCTCGGCAACGCCTCCTACCGCATCCTGCGCGTGGAACGCGGCAAGCTGCGGGTCGAGGACGCGCAGGGCCAGCCGCCGAGCATCCCGTTCTGGCTCGGCGAGGCGCCCGGCCGCAGCGACGAGCTCTCGTTCGCGCTGTCGCGACTGCGCGCGGAGATCGCCATGCGGCTGCATGGCGGCGACCTGGACCACGCCCGACACTGGCTCGTGGACGAGGTCGGCATCGCCCCCGCCGCCGCCCGCCAACTGGTCGACTACTACGCCGCCGCCGACACCGCGCTGGGCGTGCTGCCCACGCAGCAGACCCTGGCGATGGAGCGCTTCTTCGACGAATCCGGCGGCACCCAGCTCGTCATCCATTCGCCCTACGGCGTGCGCGTCAACCGCGCCTGGGGCTTGGCGCTGCGCAAGCGCTTCTGCCGCAGCTTCAACTTCGAGCTGCAGGCGGCGGCCACCGACGACGCCATCATTCTTTCGCTCTCGACCAGCCACAGCTTCCCGCTCGCCGACGTGGTGAAGTTCCTGCACGCCAACAGCGTGCGCGACGTACTGGTGCAGGCGCTGCTGGACGCACCGATGTTCCCGCTGCGCTGGCGCTGGAACGCCACCACCGCGCTGGCGCTGCCGCGCTTTTCCGGCGGCCGGCGCGTGCCGCCGCAGATCCAGCGCATGCGTTCGGAGGATCTGCTGGCGATGGTATTTCCCGACCAGGTGGCCTGCCTGGAGAACATCGTCGGCGAGCGGCAGATTCCCGACCACCCGCTGGTCGCGCAGACCCTGCACGACTGCCTGCACGAGGCGATGGACATCGACACGCTGCAAGCGCTGCTGCGGCGGATCGACGCCGGCGAGG
>JBEQAM010000052.1:0-9927 GCA_041640375.1 Rehaibacterium sp.
GACAACGGGGCGCCTCAGCGCCCCGTGCCCTGCCTTGCCCGGCGGACCGCGCCGCGCCGGCGGCGGTGGTCAGCCCGCCGCCAGCGTCGCCAGCGCCGCGTTGAAGGTGGCGCTGGGGCGCATCGCCTGCGCCAGCCTGGCCATGTCCGGCCGGTAGTAGCCGCCGATGTCCACCGGCCGCCCCTGTACCGCCGCCAGCTCGGCGACGATCTTGGCCTCGTTGGCGGCGAGCGTGGCCGCCAGCGGCGCGAAGGTCGCCTTCAGCCCGGCGTCCTCGTCCTGCGCGGCCAGCGCCTGCGCCCAGTACAGCGCCAGGTAGAAGTGGCTGCCGCGGTTGTCCAGCCCGCCGACCTTGCGCGCCGGCGAGCGGTTCTCGTCGAGGATGCGGCCGTTGGCCTGGTCCAGGGCCCGCGCCAGCACGCGGATGCGCGGATCACCGTGACGCTCGGCCAAATGCTCCAGCGAGGCCGCCAGCGCCAGGAACTCGCCCAGCGAATCCCAGCGCAGGTAGTTCTCCTCGACGAACTGCTGCACGTGCTTGGGCGCCGAACCGCCCGCGCCGGTCTCGAACAACCCGCCGCCGGCCATCAGCGGCACGATCGACAGCATCTTGGCGCTGGTGCCCAGCTCCAGGATCGGGAACAGGTCGGTGAGGTAGTCGCGCAGCACGTTGCCGGTGACCGAAATGGTGTCCAGCCCCTGGCGGATACGCGCCAGCGAGAAGCGCATCGCCTCCACCGGCGGCAGGATGCGGATGTCGAGGCCATCGGTGTCGTGCTCCTTCAGGTACCGCTCGACCTTGGCGATCAGCTGCGCATCGTGCGCGCGCACCGGGTCGAGCCAGAACACCGCCGGGGTGTCCGACAGCCGCGCGCGGGTGACGGCGAGCTTGACCCAGTCGCGGATCGCCGCATCCCTGGTCTGGCACATGCGCCAGATGTCACCGGCCTCGACCGCATGCGTGAAGACGACCCGGCCGTCCTGGTCCACCACCCGCACGGTGCCCGCCGCCGGGACCTGGAAGGTCTTGTCGTGCGAGCCGTACTCTTCAGCCTTCTGCGCCATCAGGCCGACGTTGGGCACCGAGCCCATGGTCGCCGGATCGAAGGCGCCGTTCGCCTTGCAATCCTCGATCACCGCCTGGTAGATGCCGGCGTAGCAGCGGTCGGGGATGACCGCCTTGGCATCCTGCAGCTCGCCGCTGGCGTTCCACATGCGCCCGCCGTCGCGGATCATCGCCGGCATCGACGCATCCACGATCACGTCGCTGGGCACATGCAGATTGGTGATGCCCTTGTCGGAGTTGACCATCGCCAGCGCCGGCCGGCGCGTGTACTCGGCGGCGATGTCGGCGAGGATCGCCTCGCGGGTCGCCGCGTCGAGCTGCGGCAAGCGCGCGTACAGGTCGCCGATGCCGTTGTTCGGGTCGAAGCCGACCTCGGCCAGCGCCGCGGCGTGCTTGCCCAGCGTGTCGCGGTAGAAGCGGCGCACCACGACGCCGAACATGATCGGGTCGGACACCTTCATCATCGTCGCCTTCAGGTGCAGCGAGAACAGCACGCCCTGCGCGCGGGCGTCCTCGATCTGCGCATCGACGAAATCGGCGAGCCTGCGCGTGCTCATCGCCGCCGCATCCACCACCTCGCCGGCCTGCACCGCCAGCCGGTCCTTGAGCACGGTGGTGCTGCCGTCGGCGGCGACCATCTAGATGCGCAGCACACCGGCCTGCGCCAGCGTCGCCGACTGCTCGCTGCCATAGAAATCGCCGCCGGCCATGTGCGCCACATGCGCCTTGGAATCGGCCGACCACGGCGCCAGACGGTGCGGGTGCTTGCGCGCGTAGTCCTTCACCGACCGGGGCGCCCGGCGATCGGAATTGCCCTCGCGCAGCACCGGATTCACCGCACTGCCCTTGACCTTGTCGTAGCGCGCCTTGACCTCACGCTCGGCCTCGTCGCGCGGCTCGTCCGGATAGTCCGGCAACGGATAGCCCTTGTCCTGCAGCTCACGGATCGCCGCCTTCAACTGCGGCACCGAAGCGCTGATGTTCGGCAGCTTGATGATGTTGGCTTCGGGCGTCTTGGCCAGCTCGCCCAGCTCGGCCAGATCGTCGGCCACCGCCTGGTCGCCGAGCCTGTCCGGGAACTGCGCCAGGATCCGTCCGGCCAGCGAAATGTCGCGCGTCTGGACCGCCACGCCGGCCGTACCCGCGAACGCCTGCACGATCGGCAGCAGCGATGCGGTGGCAAGGAACGGCGCCTCGTCGGTGAGGGTGTAGAGGATCTTCGGCGTATCGGACATGACGGGCTCGCTGAGGGAAGGCGGACGAAGCGGCCATTTTCGCGGTTTGGGCGGCGGGGGGCAAAGCCACCATCGGCGACAGCCCGGAAGCCCCCTCGCGGCAAGACGGTTCGGCCTTCGTCTCGCGCAAGTCGATAGAGTCAGTGCTGCCTCGCGCAACCCGCTGGCGAATGGGACGACTGGCGCGAGCGCGCGCACACCGAGGTCGAATGCGACACCAGGCACTGGCAGCCCGCCCTCGACCGGCGGGTGCTCCTGTACCTGGCCGAAGAGGACATCGCCAGCGCCTGGGCGCTGGCCGAGGGCAAGCCACTCACCCTGGCGACCTGGCGCCACTTCGCACCGCGCATCGAAGACAACCGCCCCGAGAGCGCCCTGCGCGCCTACCGCGCCCTGACCGAAGCCGCCGCCGCCCAGACCAGCAAACAAGGCTACGCCGAAGCCCGCGACTGCTGCGCCGCATGCAATCGCTGCACGAGCGCCTCGGCAGCCGCGACGACTTCGCCCGCTACCTCGCCACGCTCCGTGCCACCCACCGCGCCAAGCGCAGCTTCATGGCCCTGCTGGACGAGGCCTTCGGCCGTCTCGGGATTTGAGACGGCGGCGGGTGTAAGGTCGGCAGTCGGACGGGCGGGGGAGACTCGCATCGAGCATCCGTGCGCCCGGCCCGGTGCAACGGGAGACAGGGGATGTCCGAGCAGTTCGTATCCCATATCCGACGCGATGCCGAAGGACAGCTCCAGGAGCGTCCCTTGGTCGAGCACTTGCGTGCGGTGGCGGCAATGGCCGCCGATTTCGCGTCTGGCTTCGGCGCGCGCGACTGGGGCGAGGCCGCTGGGCGTTGGCACGACCTGGGCAAGATGCAGAGCGCTTGGCAGACGTATCTGCGCAGCCACTACCGCGACGACGTGCACGAGGCCGAGCCGGCGTCCCGCGTGCCGCACGCGCTGGCTGGCGCGCAGTACGCCGAGCGCGAGCTCGGACTCCTGGGCCGTCTGTTGGCCTACGTCATTGCCGGACATCACGCCGGGCTGCCGGACTTCCATTCATCCGATGCCGGCGCCCACGGCACGCTGCGTATACGGTTCGAACAGGCTCAGCGCATTCCCGCCCGGGATGAGTTGGCGTTGGCACTGGAAAACTGCGCCCACCTTCCGGCCGATATCCTCGCCCGCCCCGACCTGAAGCCAGACGCCGCCCGAATGGCGAGCGGCAAAGGCTGCGAGCTGGAACTCTCGCTCTGGCTGCGCATGCTGTTCTCCTGCCTGGTGGACGCGGACTTTCTCGATGCCGAGGCCTTTCTCGACCCGCAACGCCATGTTCTGAGACCACGTCTGCCAGAGGCCGCCGAGTTGCTGCCGGCGTTCGATGTCTGGATGGCGGCGAAAACGGCTGGCGCCAAGCCAACCCCGGTCAACCGTGTGCGCGCGGAGGTATTGATGGCCTGCCGCGAAGCCGGCCGGGCCAAACGCTTCGAAAGCGGCATCTACAGCCTCACCGTGCCGACCGGCGGCGGCAAGACGTTGGCCAGCCTGGCTTTCGCACTGGAGCACGCCAAGGCACACGGCAAGCGCCGGGTCATCTATGCCATCCCGTTCACCAGCATCATCGAACAAACCGCGCAGGTCTTTCGCGACGTGTTCGCCTCTCTGCCGGACGGCACGGTCATCGAGCATCACAGCAATCTCGACCCGGACAAACAGCCCGGCGGCAGTCACCTTGCGGCCGAGAACTGGGACGGGCCGCTGGTCGTCACCACCAACGTGCAGCTCTTCGAAAGCCTCTTCGCTGCGCGCACATCGCGCTGCCGCAAGCTGCACAACCTCGTGGACAGCGTCATCGTGCTCGACGAAGCTCAGCAACTGCCGCCGGCCTTTCTCGCCCCGATTGCGCAGACCCTGCGGCTGCTCGCCCGCCATTACGGCGTGACCGTGTTGCTGTGCACCGCCACTCAGCCCAAGCTCGACACCCAACACGATGCATTCGGTCGCGTGGTCTTTCCGGGTATCGATGCGACCTGCGAAATCATCCCCGACCCCACAGATCTCTATGCCAGACTCAAGCGCGTGTATGTGACCCTGCCAGCGCGCGACGCGCCAAGGCCAAGCTGGGAAGCGCTTGCCGACGAACTGCGCACGCACGATTGCGTGCTGACCATTGTCAACACCCGTCAGGACGCCCACGATCTGTACACGGCGATCGGCCCGGATGCCGGGGCGGTGCACCTTTCCGCGCGGATGTGCGCCGAACATCGCGCCGACGTGATCGCGAGCATACGGCAGCACCTGCAGGCAAAACGCGAAGGGAAAGACTCATTGCCGTTGCGCGTGGTGAGCACGACGCTGGTCGAAGCAGGCGTGGATCTGGATTTTCCCGTCGTCTATCGAGCCTTGGCCGGCCTGGACGCCATCGCTCAGGCCGCCGGGCGCTGCAACCGCGAAGGGCGCCTGCCGGCCTTGGGGCAGGTGGTGGTGTTCCGCCCCGAAACCGAGCGCGGGCGAGGCGAGCTGCGCGAGGCGCGCGATATCGCCCGCGAACTCATCGAAAGTGGCCGGGTGCGCGATGCCCTCGCGCCAGAAACCTTCGCCGATTACTTCCATCTTCTGTATTCGCGTGCGGCGAGAAACCCCGGCGGGCTGGATGCCAAGGAAATCATCAGGCTACTCACGCCCGACCCTCGCGACTGTGCCATGGCCTTCCGCACCGCCGCCGATCGCTTCCACCTGATCGACGAGAAAGACCAGACGACGGTGATCGTCCGCTACGCCCGCGACGATGCCATGCGGGATCAACTGGAAGCTTGGCTCGGCGCGCTCGCCAAGGATCCCAGCCAGCGCTGGGTCTATCGCAAGCTGCAGCGGTTCGGCGTCGGCATTCCAAAATACGAATTCGAGCAGTTGTTGCGTGATGGCCGCATCTCGCCCATCGCCGGGCTGTTCGTCGCTGTAGATGGCACGTATGACGCCCGGACCGGGTTGATCGGCGTCCAGCAGGCTCTCGCGCCGGACCGTCTCGTCTGGTGAGACAGGCGCATGTCACGTTTGAATTTCTGACCCTGAGAGGAAGCCACCCATGAGCTTTTGTCTGGAAGTCAGCGGATCCCACGCTCTGTTTACCCGCCCGGAGATGAAAGTCGAGCGGGTCAGTTACGACGTCATCACGCCTTCGGCCGCGCGCGCCATTTTCGAGGCCATCCTCTGGAAACCGGCGATCCGCTGGCGTGTCGACAAGATCGAAGTACTCAAACCGATCCGCTGGGCCAGCGTCCGGCGTAACGAAGTCGGCGCTGTAATTTCGAGCGACAACGTCAAAACCGCCATGAAACGCGGCAACGGAGCCTTGGGTCTGTACGTCGAAGACGAGCGCCAGCAACGCGCGGCGCTGGTGCTGCGGGATGTGGCGTACCGGCTGCACGCCCGGTTCGAACTCGTCGATCCCACGAGCCATCGCGCACGCTTTCCACATCTCGGCCCACTGGGCGATGCCGAGGAAAACGACCTGCTGCGCGGCCCGGAGACGCCGGCCAAGTACGCCGCCATGTTCCAGCGCCGCGCCCGCAAGGGGCAGTGCTTCAACCAGCCCTACCTCGGCACCCGGGAGTTCGCCTGCGCCTTCCGCCTGATCGAAGACCCGGCCACCGAGCCCTCGCCCATCGAGGAAACCCGCGACCTGGGCTGGATGCTCTACGACCTCGACTACACCGACCCGCAGAACCCCAGCCCGCAGTTCTTTCGGGCGCGGTTGTACAACGGCGTGATTGATCTCAACCAGGCGGAGGTGCGCGGATGATCCTACAGGCCCTCAACGACTACTACCGGCGCAAGCAGGCCGCCGACCCGGAAGCGCTCGCTCCCGAGGGCTTCGAGTTCAAGGAAATCCCCTTCGTCATCGTGCTCAACCCGGATGGGTCGGTACACGACATCCGCGATACCCGCAGCGGCGAGGGGCGCGCCCGGCGGGCCAAGCGTTACATCGTGCCCAAGGCCGTCAAGCGCACGGTGGGCATTGCCGCCAACCTGCTCTGGGACAATGCCGAATACACGCTTGCACTGGCTTGCGAAGGTCGCGGTACGACACAGGAAGATCTCGCCAAGCGCCTTGCATGCTTTATCGAACGGATCGATACGGCATTGCCCGACTGCGAGGACGATGGTCTCAAGGCGCTGCGTACCTTTCTGCACCATGTGGATCATTCCACTCTGGCCGTCTTTCCCGTGTGGCCGGATATCCAGACCAGCAATCCGAATCTCAGCTTCCAGTTGATCGGCGACATGGGCCTGATCGCCGAGCGCCCAGCGATAGTCGAGTACCTCCGCAATCAGGCTGCGGAGCCGGCACAAGACGAGAAGTCCATCCTCTGCCTGGTGACAGGCGAGCAAGATCAGCTTGCGCGGCTCCATGACGCGATCAAGGGTGTATGGAACGCGAACACCAGTGGCGCGAACATCGTTTCCTTCAACCTGCCGGCCTTCAATTCCTATGGCAAGTCGCAAGGTGGCAACGCGCCCATCGGCCGCACGGCCGCAGCCAATTACGCCGCCGCACTAAATGCACTGCTGGGCAAGGATTCCACCCAGCGCGCTCAGCTCGGCGATGCCAGCACCGTGTTCTGGGCCAGTGCGTCCGATACCCCCGTCGAAGCTGCGTTCGCCTTTCTGGCCAGCTCCAGAAACGATGACCCGGATGCCGGTGCGCATGCCGTCAGAGCGCTTTTCGCCGCAATCCGCAATGGTGCGTACATCCGTGAAGACGGCGACGAGTGCTTTCATGTCCTCGGCCTGGCACCAAATGCTGCCAGGCTCTCCGTGCGCTTCTGGCACGCCGCACCGATCCGCGAATTCGCCACCCATATCGCTGCCTGGTTCGAGGATGCTCGGATCGCGCTGCCGGCCTACGAGCACCGCGAGTTTCTGTCGCTGGGCGAGCTGCTGCGTAGCTTGGCCGTGCTCGGCGAAGCGAAGAACATCCCGCCCAATCTGGCTGGCGACACACTGCGCGCGATTCTCGAAGGCCGTCAATTGCCCGCGGCCCTGCTGCAGCAGACGGTGATCCGCTGCCGTGCGGAGCGGAAGGTCACCCCCGCCCGCGCCAGCCTCATCAAAGCCTGCCTGACCCGACAAGCCCGCCTTAGCCATCAACCGGAGCACGGAATCACCATGAGCCTCGACACGCAAGATACCCGGCCGGCGTATCGCCTGGGTCGCCTGTTCGCCGCGCTGGAAAAAATTCAGAGTGACGCCAATCCCGGCCTCAATGCCACCATTCGCGAGCGCTACTACGGCGCGGCTTCCGCCAGCCCGGCCACGGTTTTCCCGATCCTGATGCGGCTGAAGAACCACCACCTCGCCAAGCTGGACGGCGGCATCAAAATCCACCGCGAGCGGCTGCTCGGCGACATCGTGGACGGTATCGCGCACTTCCCGCCGCAATTGTCCCTGCCCGATCAGGGTCTGTTCGCCATCGGCTACTACCACCAGATGCAGGCCTTCTACACCCGCAAGACCTCCGAACCCACCGACCGCACCGAGGAGAACCCGGCATGAGCCTCAACCACCGCTACGACTTTGTGTATCTGTTCGACGTCAAGGACGGCAACCCCAACGGCGATCCGGATGCCGGCAACCTGCCGCGCATCGACGCCGAAACCGGCTTCGGCCTGGTGACTGACGTGTGTCTCAAGCGCAAGGTGCGAAACTTCGTCGGACTGATCCACCAGGAGCAGCCACCGTATGAGATCTACGTGAAAGAGAAAGCGGTTCTGAATAACCAGCACAAGCGCGCCTATATCGGGATCGGCGCGGGCGATCTGGTCGGCGAATCCAGTGGAGCGGTCGATGAGGCGATTGCTGCCGATGGCGATGGCAAGGCGAAAAAAGCCAAGACCAAGGACAAGCGTATCGGTGGCGACAAGGTCAACGAAGCGCGCGACTGGATGTGCGGCAACTTCTTCGATGTGCGGACTTTCGGTGCGGTAATGTCCACCGGCATCAATTGCGGCCAGGTCCGTGGTCCCGTGCAGATGACCTTTGCTCGCTCGGTGGAGCGGATCACCTCGCTCGAACACGCCATCACCCGCATGGCGGTCGCAACCGAAGGTGAAGCCGAGAAGCAGGATGGCGACAACCGCACGATGGGGCGCAAGTTCACCGTGCCCTACGGCCTGTATGTCGCGCACGGCTTTGTCTCTGCGCCACTGGCGCGCCAGACGGGTTTCTCGGAAGACGACCTGGAGCTGCTCTGGCAGAGTCTGGAGCACATGTTCGAGCATGATCGCTCGGCTGCGCGTGGCGAAATGTCGGCCCGCAAATTGCTCGTATTCAAACACGACAGCCTGCTCGGAAACGCGCCCGCTCACCAGCTCTTCAAGCGCGTCAGTGTGCGGCGCAAGAATGGAAATGCGGACGCGCCAGCACGCGATTTCGACGATTACGAGGTCATCGTCGAAAGCGGGAATTTGCCTTCCGGCGTCACCCTGATCGAGCGTTTCTGACCCGCGTGGGACTGCCGTGGAAGACGACAACCTGCTTCCACTGTCCGCCCTGCAGCACTATCTGTACTGCCCGCGCCAATGCGCGCTCATCCACATCGAGCGCCTGTGGGCGGAGAACCGGCACACGGCCGAAGGCCGTGTGCTGCACCAGCGCACCGACCAGGCGCAGACCGAGCGGCGGCGTGGTGTTCGCACCGTCACGGCCATGCCGCTGATCCATGTCGGGCTGGGCATCGCCGGCGTCGCCGATGTCGTGGAGTTCCACGTTGACGAAGATGGCGAGCGTATCTTCCCCGTCGAATACAAACGCGGTCGACCCAAGCTGCACCGGGCCGACGAAGTGCAGCTTTGCGCCCAGGCGCTGTGCCTGGAGCACATGCTGGATCGGCCCGTCGATGAAGGCGCGCTGTTCTACGGGCAGACGCGTCGGCGCAAGTCAGTCCGCTTCGACGAGGCATTGCGGAAGATCACGCGCGACACCATCGAGGCCACACGCGCACTGATCGAGTCCGGGCGCACCCCAAGCGCCGTTTACGACACCAGGCGTTGCGACGCCTGCTCCTTGATCGAGCTGTGCCAGCCGCGCCTTCTCGGTCGACGCGAGTCGGTGCGGGACTGGCTGAACCGTCAACTCAAGGATTGATCCGTGCGCCGATTGCTGAACACGCTCTACGTGACCACCGAGGGCGCCTGGCTGCGCAAGGAAGGCAGCAGCATCGTGCTGGAGATCGACGGCGAGGCGAGCACTCGCCTGCCGATGCACATGCTCTCCGGGCTGGTCTGCATCGGGCGCATTTCGATGTCGCCGCAATTGATGGGACACTGCGCCGAGCAGGGTATCGGCATTTGCTACCTCTCGCCCAATGGCCGCTTTCTGGCGCGCGTGGAGGGGCCTGTGTCCGGCAATGTGCTGCTGCGCCGCGAGCAGTATCGTCGCAGCGACGATCCATCCGGATGCGCCGCCATCGTGCGCCATCTGCTGTTGGGCAAGGTCTATAACCAGCGTGCGGTGGTGGCGCGCGCCTTGCGCGATCATGGCGACAAGCTCGACGAGGAGTCGGTACGCGCGCTGGATGTCGCCCAGAGGCAACTGACCCGCATCGGCGAGCGCTTGGCCGCCGCTGCGCCACTGGATG
>JBEQAM010000053.1:0-9911 GCA_041640375.1 Rehaibacterium sp.
CCTGCGCAGGTCCTGGGCGATCTGCGCGTTGGAGTCGGCCAGCGACTGGTTCTGGCACATCACACAACGCAGCTCGTGGGCGAGCGCGCGGAAGCGCGCCTCTTCGGCGGCATCGCGGAAGTCGAACGGGTCGAGCGCCACGGCCGTGGTGGAGCAGGCGAGCAGCAGCACGAGCAGGAGGCGGCCGATCACAGCGCGACTCCCAGTTCGGCCAGCCTGGGTTTGAGTTGCGACTCGATCACGGCAGGCGTGATCGGGCCGATGTGCTTCCAGCGGACGACGCCCTCGGCGTCGACCAGGAAGGTTTCCGGCGCGCCGTACACGCCCCAGTCGATGGCGGTGCCGCCCTCTTCGTCGACCACGATCAGGTGGTAAGGGTCGCCGAACTGCTGCAGCCAGCGCAGCGCGTCCTGGCGTTCGTCCTTCCAGTTGAAGCCCACCACCCGGATCTTGCCGCTGCGGGCCAGGGCCTCGATGTACGGGTGCTCGTCGCGACAGGCCGGGCACCAGCTACCCCAGACGTTGAGCAGGAACGGCTCGCCGCGCAGTTGCTCCATCGTGACCACGCGCTCGGGCTGGTGCAGCAGGTGCAGCGCGAAGCCCGGCGCCGGCTTGCCGATCAGGGGCGAGGGGATGGCCTCGCGGTTCTCGCGCCCGCTCATCAGCACACCGGCGAACAGCAGCGCGCCGAGTGCGAGAAAGACCAGGAACGGCCACAGGCGGCTGATGCTCATGCGCTGTCCTCCTTCGGCGTGCGACGGAAGCGGCGGTCGGCGGCGGCGACGAAGCCGCCCAGCGCCATCAGCAGCGCGCCCAGCCAGATCCAGCGGATCATCGGCTTGACGTACAGGCGCATCGCCCAGCTCTCGCCGTCGGCGTCCAGCGGCTCGCCCAGCGCGACGTACACGTCACGCATCAGACCCCAGTCGATCGCCGCCTCGGTCATCACCTGGCCGCCGCTGGCGTAGGCGCGCTTCTCCGGCCACAGGTCGGCGACCATGCGGTCGTTGCGGGTGACCACGACATGGCCGCGGTCGGCGAGGTAGTTGGGCCCCTGCACCTGTTCGACGCCGAGAAAGCGGAAGTCGTAGCCGCGCGCGGACACCGTCTGGCCCGGCGTCACCGCCACGTCGGTCTCCAGCTTGGTGCTCTCGACCACCAGCACGCCGGCCACGAACAGACCGATGCCGGCGTGGGCCAGCGTCATGCCGAGCATCTCGGCGGTGAAGCGGCCGTTGGCAGTGCGGATGCGCTGCCAGACGAAGCGCAGGGTGCCGCCCAGCACCCAGGCCGCGCCGAGGATGCCGAAGGCGGTCTTGGCGCTGCCTTCGGGCCAGAAGAAGAAGGCGATCGCGCCCAGCGCCAGCGCCAGCCCGGCCCACGGCATCAGCATCCGCAGCGGCTTGTCGGGCTGCTCGCGCTGCCAGCGGGTGAGCGGGCCGAACGGCACCAGCATCACCAACGGCGCCATCAGTACGGTGAACAACAGGCCGAAGTAGGGCGGGCCGACCGAGAACTTGCCCAGGTCGAGCGCGTCGGCGAACAGCGGGAACAGCGTGCCGATCAGCACCATCGCGCAGGCGGCGGTCAGCAGCAGGTTGTTGACCAGCAGCAGCGTTTCGCGCGAGCTGGCGGCGAACGGGGCGCCGGTGTCGTCGCGCGGTGCGCGCAACGCATACAACAGCAGCGAGCCGCCGACCACGAAACCCAGGAACAGCAGGATGAACATGCCGCGCTCGGGGTCCGAGGCGAAGGCATGCACCGAGGTCAGCACGCCCGAACGCACCAGGAAGGTGCCGAGCAGCGAGAGCGAGAACGCCGCGATGGCCAGCAGCAGCGTCCAGCCGCGGAACGAGCCGCGCTTTTCGGTCACCGCCTGCGAGTGGATCAGCGCCGCGCCGGCCAGCCAGGGCATGAAGCTGGCGTTCTCGACCGGGTCCCAGAACCACCAGCCGCCCCAGCCCAGCTCGTAATAGGCCCACCACGAGCCCAGGCCGATGCCCAGGGTCAGGAAGGCCCAGGCGACATTGGTCCATGGCCGCGACCAGCGCACCCAGCGCGCATCGACCTTGCCGTCGATCAGCGCGGCGATGGCGAAGGCGAAGGCCACCGCGAAGCCGACGTAGCCCATGTAGAGCATCGGCGGATGGAAGATCAGCCCCGGATCCTGCAGCAGCGGATTGAGGTCGCGGCCTTCCGGCACGGCCGGCAGCAGACGCTCGAACGGGTTGGAGGTAAGGATGGTGAACAGCAGGAAGCCGACGCTGACCACCCCCATGATGCCGAGCACGCGCGCCACCACCGGCAGCGGCAGGCTGCGGCTGAAATGGGCCACCGCGGCCGACCAGCCGGCCAGGATCAGCACCCACAGCAGCAGCGAACCCTCGTGTGCGCCCCACACCGCCGAGAAGCGGTACTGCATCGGCAGCAGGCTGTTGGAGTTGTGGGCGACGTAGGCCACCGAGAAGTCCTGGGCGATGAAGGCCCAGGTCAGCAGCGCGAAGCTGATCGCCAGCAGCACGAACTGGCCCCAGGCGGCCGGGCGTGCAACCCGCATCAGTCCCTCGTGACCGCGCTGGGCGCCGGCCAGCGGCAGCACGGTCTGGGCGATGGCGACGACCAGGGCGAGGATCAGGGCGAATTGGCCGAGTTCAGGGAGCATGGGACGGCTTCACTGGCGGGTTCTCGCAGGAGCGGCGTGTTGTCCGGATCACCTCACCGGGCAACCACTGTTCTCCGGCCGCTGCAGGGCCTGCGCCATGGCGTCGGCCACTTCCTTGGGCATGTAGGTCTCGTCGTGCTTGGCGAGGATCTGCTCGGCGACGAACTCGCCGTCTTGCATCCGGCCGGTGGCGACGATGCTCTGGCCCTCGCGGAACAGGTCCGGGAGGATGCCCTCGTAGCGCACCGGCAGCGCGTTGACGCGGTCGGTGACGTCGAAGCGCACCTTCAGCGTGCCGGGCGTGCGCTCGATGCTGCCGTCGCAGACCTCGCCGCCGAGGCGGAAGCGCGCGGCGCCGGCCACGCCCTCGTGGACCTGGGTGGGGGTATACAGGTAGGTGAGGTTCTGCTGCAGCGCCAGCGTCACCAGCGCGACGGCGACGCCGGCGGCGGCGAGCAGGGCGAGAACCAGGAACAGACGGCGGCGACGGGCGGAATTCATTCGATGACGACCTGCCTGCCCGCGCGCGCCGCCTCGCGCCGTGCGCGCAGGATGATGTCGCGACGGACGCGACGGTGCTTCAGCCAGGGCGACAGGCCGTCCCAGGCCAGCGCGACGAGGAAGACCGCGAAGGCGGACCAGACGTAGGGCGCGTAGCTCATTTCCAGCAGCGTGCTCATGCGGTGTCTCCGGCGCAGGCGCGGGCCCAGTCCTTGCCGGCCTCGCGCTCGAGGATGTCCACCTGCGCGCGCTGCAGCAGCGAGCCGGCGAACCAGAACTTGGTGGCGATCACCATCGCGACCAGCGGCGGCACCATGCTCGGGTCGATGCTCGACTCGCCGAAGATGCGGATCGTGGCGCCCTGGTGCAGCGAGTTCCACCAGTCCACCGAGTAGCGGATCACCGGCAGGATGGCGACCCCGACGATGGCGAGGAAGCCGGCCGCGCGGGCGGCGCTGCGGCGGTCCTCGATGGCGGCGTTCAGCCCCATCACGCCCAGGTACAGGAACAGCAGGATCAGCTCGGAGGTCAGCCGCGGGTCCCAGGTCCACCAGGTGCCCCACATCGGCTTGCCCCAGATCGCGCCGGTGAGCAGGGTGACGACGGTGAACATCGCGCCGACCGGGGCGCAGGCCATCGCCAGCACCTCGCACAGCTTGATCCGCCAGATCAGCGCAATGGCGGCGTAGAAGGCCATCAGCGCGTAGACGAACAGGCTCATCCATGCCGCCGGCACGTGGATGTAGAGGATGCGCGCGCTGTCGCCCTGCTGGTAGTCGGCCGGCGCCTGGAACAGCGCCGCCCACAGCCCCCACAGGGTGGTGAGCACGGCGGCGGCGAACAGCCACGGCACCCAGCGCGCGGCGAAGGCGTAGAAGGTGGGTGGGGAGCCGAGCCGATGGAACCAGCGGACGAGAGCGTTCATGTCAGGGCGATGCGGACGGCGGTCGCGGCGGCGAGCGGGGCGAGGATCAGGGCCAGGGCGAGCCCGGCGGCGAGCAGTAGGAGGGCGCCCGTCCAGGGCAGGCCCTGCGCGGCGGCCATCACGCTGCCGGCGCCGAACACCAGCACCGGCACGTACAGCGGCAGCGCCAGCAGGCCGAGCAGCATACCAGAGCGGCGCATCCCGACCGTCAGCGCGGCCACCACCGCGCCGATCAGGCTGAGCAGTGGCGTGCCGAGCGCCAGAGAGACCAGCAGCACCGGCAGAAGGTTCCCCGGCAGGTGCAGCAGCTCGGCCAGCAGCGGGGTGAGCAGCAGCAGCGGCAGGGCGGTGGTGGCCCAGTGCACCAGTACACGGATGAAGATCAACCAGGCCAGCGGGGTGGGCGCGAGCAGCATCTGTTCGAGGCTGCCGTCGTCGGCGTCGCCGCGGTAGAGCGTGTCCAGGGTGAGCAGACCGGCCAGCAATACCGCCACCCACAGCACGGCCGGGGCGATCCTCGACAGCAGCGCCGGCTCGGCGCCGAGCGCGAGCGGGAACATCGTGATCACCAGCAGGGCGAAGATCAGCGGTTGCGCCGCGTCGCCGCGGCGGCGCCAGACCAGCCTGAGGTCGCGCGCCAGCATGGCGCGGCCGGCACGCAGCATCCCGGGCTCAGCCATCGCGTGGCGCCTCGCCGTTCATGCTCAGGGTACGGGTGCGCACCGGCGGCGCGGCGTAGGCGCCGTGGGTGGTGATGAGCGCGGCGCCGCCCTCGCCGACGTGTTTCTGGATCATGCGGTTGACCAGCGTGATGCCGTCCAGGTCCAGGTTGGCGTAAGGCTCGTCGAGCAGCCACAGCCGCGCCGGCACCAGCAGCAGGCGGGCCAGCGACAGGCGCTTTTTCTGGCCGGCGGAGAGCTTGCGCGCCGGGGTGTCCTCGTAGCCGGCCAGGCCGACGCTGGCCAGCGCCTGAGTCAACGAACTGCGCGGGCGCTGGCCGCCCAGGCCGATGGCGAAGGCGAGGTTCTCCCGGGCGGTCAGCTCGCCCTTGTGGGCGAGGTGGTGGCCGAGATAGGCGATCGCGAGCGCGAGTCCGTCGCGGGTCGGCGGCGCGCCATCGAGGCGCAGCTCGCCCTCGGACAGCGCCAGCAGCCCGGCCAGCACGCGCAGCAGGGTGGTTTTGCCGGCGCCGTTGCCGCCCAGCACCAGCAGCGCCTCGCCGCCGTGCACCTCGAAATCGAGCGGCCCGAACACGGGCTCTTCGTTGCGCAGGAAGCGCAAACCGCGTGCGGCGAGCAGCGGCAGGCTGGCGGGAGCATCGGGAGTCATCGGCGGGCGCATGCTACCCAGTCACCGAAAGGGGTGTCCATGATGCCGATCAAATCTTGCCGGCCGGCGTGGCAGGTCGGTGTCCGGGGGCGGCCGCGTTCCGCATCGCACAGCCACGATGCGGGCCGGCCTCTCGCGACGGTCGGCGCATTCAGGTTCCTGTCTGCGCCGGTGGCGTCCGTGCGGCGCCATGCGAACGTATGTGCAATCGGGCTTGTCCGTGGCTGTCAAAGACGGTAAATGTCGAACTCTAGGAACGGTTCGAACCCTCCCACCCCGCAATCCCAAGGACGAACGGCAGCCAGGCTGCCGTGGCTGCGCAGCCGGCCCATCAGGAGACCGCCCATCATGACGACTCCCACCTCCATCCTCGCCCGCGCCATCGCCGGCGTCCTCGGTGTCGCCGCCTTCGCCGTGCCCGTGGCCGGTGCCAAGGAGCACGGCGAGCAGGGGCGCGCCATCTACATCGTGCAGTTCGAAGAGCCGGCCCTGGCCAGTTACACCGGCCCGGACCAGCTGGACAAGCGGGCCCCGCGCCTGAGCGCGACCAGCCCGGCGGCCACCGGCGCGCGCATGCTGGACGTGAAAACGCCGGAGAGCCAGGGCTATCTGGCGTTCCTGCGCGATCGTCGCGAGGCGCGCCTGTCGCAGGCCGAGGCGTGGGTGGGGCGTACGCTGCAGCCGACCCACGTCTACGATGTCGTGTTCAATGGTGTGGCGCTGGAGCTGGAGGCGCACGAAGCCGCACGGCTGGCCAAGCTGCCGGGCGTGAAGCAGGTCGAACGCGAGCGGATCGAGTGGCTGCATACCGATGCCGGCCCGGGCTGGATCAAGGCCGACCAGGTCTGGAGCGGCGCGGCCGGCGTGACCACCCGCGGCGAGGGGGTGATCGTCGGCGTGGTCGATTCCGGCATCCATGCCGGGCACCCCTCCTTCGCCGCCACCAGTCCGCTCGACGGCTACGTGCACGTCAATCCGAAGGGCGGCTTCCTGGGCTTGTGCGCGAGTGGGCAGGCGACCTGCAACAACAAGGTCATCGGCATCTACAACTTCACCAGCGAGGGCAGTGACGGCTCCGACGTCAGCGGCCACGGCACCCACGTCGCCGGCACGGTGCTCGGCAATCCGCTCAACGTCACGATTTCCGGCGTCTCCCGCACGGTCTCCGGCGTGGCGCCGCGCGCCAACCTGATCAGCTACAAGGCCTGCACCAACGAGGGCTCGTCCGGCTCCTGCCCAGGCAGTGCGACGCTGGCGGCGCTCAACCAGGCGGCGACCGACCAGGTCCATGTGGTCAACTACTCGATCGGCGGCAGCGCGAACAACCCCTGGAGCAACTCCAGCGCCAACGCGATGCGCGGGTTGCGCGATGCCGGCGTGGTGGTGGTGGTCGCCGCCGGCAACGACGGGCCCGGCGCGGGCACGGTGACCAGTCCCGGCAACGCCCCCTGGGTGCTGACGGTGGCGGCAGCGAGCCATACCCGCATCGTCGGCAACCAGCTCTTCCTCAGCGGCGGCGCCACGGCACCGCCCAACGGCGGCGTGCTGATCGGCGCCAGCAACACCGGCGGCAGTGGCACCTTCCCACTGGTGCACGCCGACCCGCGGCTGTGCGCCGAGGGCGCCGACACCAGCCTGAACGGCAACAACATGCCTTCGGCCTGGGGACCGACGACCTACAGCAACCGCATGGTGCTGTGCGACCGCGGCATCTATGCGCGCGTGGACAAGAGCCGCAACGTGAAGAACGCCGGCGGCGCGGCGATGGTGCTGCTGAACCAGGTCTCCGACGGCGCCAGCGTGGTGGCGGATGCCCACACGATCCCCGCCACGCATCTCCGTTACGCCGACGCCCAGGCGCTGCTGCAGTGGCTGTCGACCGGCAGCGGCCATACCGGACGGCTCGATGCCGCCACGGTCCGCGACGCGGCCAGCTTCGCCGATGTGCTGGCCGGCTTCAGCGGGCGCGGTCCGGCCAAGCCGGACAACATCGCCGAGGTGCTCAAGCCGAACGTGACGGCGCCGGGCGTCAGCATCGTGGCCGCCGACCGCACCGGCAGCGGCATGGTCTTCAAGTCGGGTACCTCGATGGCCACCCCGCATGTGGCCGGCGCGGCGGCATTGCTGCGTGCCGCCAATCCGACCTGGCGCGCCAACGAGATCATCTCTGCGCTCGCCTCCACCGCGCGCAGCTCGGTCAAGCTGACCGATGGCTCGACTCCGGCCACGCCATTCGACCAGGGAAGCGGCTCCATCGACGTCTCGCGCGCGATCCGGGCCGCGCTGTCTTTCAACGTGACATCGGCGGAGTTCGTCAATGCCAATCCGAGCCTGGGAGGCACGCCGCGCGACCTCAACCTGCCGGCACTGGTCCATGCCTCCTGCCTGGATGCCTGTGCGCTCACGCGCCGGGTGACCGATCTGGCTGGCGGCGGGCAGTGGCAGGTGCAGTTCGAGGCCTTTCCGGCCGCCGTCGTCGCCAGCGCCAGCCCGGCCAGCTTCACGCTCGGTAACGGAGCCACACAGTCGGTCAGCTTCTCATTCGACGTTTCCGACCCGGCTCTGGCCGGGCGCTGGGTCCATGGCACGGTGCGTTTCAAGCGCCTCACCAACGATGGCCGTCCGGATGCGACCATTCCGGCCTCGCTCTACGTTGAGCCGGGTGCGGTGCCGCCGCCGATCGTCCTTCAGGTCGATGGCGATGCCGGCTTCGTCGATCACCCCGTGTCCGGCCTGGTGGCGCTGCCGGATGCCCGCTTCCGCGGTACGCCGTTGGCCGCTCCCACCATCATCAACTTCAACCTGCGGCAGGACTCGGCGCGCAACAACGTCTATGACGATCTGGCCGATGGTGTCGCCTACACCACCCTGACCCTGCCGCCGAACGCCGATGGCCAGCCGGTGTCATGGAAGGTGGTCTTCGAGGCCACCGGAGCCAGCAACGTCGATTACGACCTGTATGTCGGTATCGACGAGAACGGCAATGGCCGGCCGGACGCCAGCGAGGAGCGTTGCCGCTCGACCGACCCCAAGGGCCAGACGCGCGAGCGCTGCGAGTTCGACATCCAGCACCCGGGGGGCGCCGACAGCATCGTGGTCTGGGCCCTGGTGCAGAACTGGGAGTCAAGCTCGCCGGGGGCCATCGACACGATCCGGCTGGAAGGCTATGCCATACCACGTTCCGCTCTGGGAGCGGACCTGCAAGGCCTGACCGTGACCGGTCCCGGCCACGTCGCCCGCAACGCGCCGTTCAATCTGCGTCTGAGCTGGAACGATCCGGGCATGCTGCCCGGGGATGTCCGCTACGGTCTGGTGCAGATCTCGGCGACCCGTGAGCACGTCACCATGGAGGTGCCGGTGAAGATCACCCGCACCGCCGGTGCGCCGGTGGCGCGGGCGCTCAAGGACGGCGAGACGCTGCGTCTGCGGCTGCCCGGCAATGGCGTCCACGAGCGCCTCTACTTCGAGGTGCCGCCGAATGCCCAGGCCGTCTCGTTCACGCTCGAGAACGCTTCGGGTATCGACCTGTACCTGGCCCATGCAGGCGAGGGGTCCTCACCACAGATCGCTCTTGCACCGCCGCGCAACCAGGCCCAGAGCCAGATCAGCGGCAGTCACGACAGCCGCAGCATCACCCTCAGCGGCAGCTTCCTCACGCCTGGACGCTGGTACCTGACCCCGGTCAACACCCGTGCCACACCCAGCACCACGTTCGCCATCCGTGCCAGCGTGCTGCAGAGTGGTGTGCGGCCCGATCTGCGCTCAGGCCAGTACTACAACTGGCGCCGCTCCGGGCATGGCGTGTTCCTCGACTACGCCGGCAGCCAGTGGTTGATGCTCTGGTACACCTACCTGCAGGATGGCACGCCGACCTGGTACCTGGCGGTGGCGCCGGCGCTGGCCGGGCACGAGGGCGTCTGGAATGCCGACCTGTTGCGCATCGTCTGGAACGGCGGCGAGACCGCCTCCACACCGGTCGGCCGGGTGCAGATCGTGCCCACCGGAACCAACACGCTCGGCTTCCACTATCAGCTCGACGGCCAGAGCGGTTACGAGCCGCTGGATCGTCTCGGCGGCGGGCAGGGCTGCCCGGTCTTCAACGGCCAGAACCTCGACGTGACCGGCCACTGGTACTCGCCGGGCAAATCCGGTTTCGGTTACAACGTGCAGCTGGAGCCGCCCGGCGTGATCCCGAACGGGCTGGAAATCCTGACCGCCTACCTGTACGACGCGCAAGGCTTCCCGCGCTGGCTGATCGGTGCGCGCGACTATGATGCCGGCAACGCCGAGGCCAGCATCGCCATGGAGCAGATCAGCGGCTTCTGCCCGCTGTGCACCTACCAGCCCACCAGCAGCCGCATCGTCGGGCAGGGGCTGCGCCGCTACGGCACCAATACCGTCGAGCGGCTGGGCATCACCGCGGAATTCGCTCCGCCGCTGTCCGGCACCTGGGTGGAGTCGCTGCCGACGGCGGTACTCTCGCAGCCCAAGCTC
>JBEQAM010000054.1:0-9756 GCA_041640375.1 Rehaibacterium sp.
CGCGTCGCCTTCCTCGGCACCATCACGCCGGATTGTCCTGAATTCCTCGCCCGCTACCGTGGCCACGCCGAAGCGCTGGCCGCCGCCGGTCTGACGGCCTCGGCGGCGCTGCAGGTCGACGCCATCAGCACCGAGGAGGCCGGCTACGCCGCCGCCTGCACGCTGCTGGCACGACGGCAGCCGTTCGACGCCATCTTCGCCGCCAGCGACCTGATCGCGATGGGCGCCATGCAGGCGCTGACCGAGCGCGGCCTGCGCGTGCCGGAGGACGTGGCGGTGGCCGGCTTCGACGACATCCCGATGGCGCGCTTCGCGCAGCCGCCGCTGACCACCGTGCTGCAGGACACCCGGCTCGCCGGCGAGCTGCTGGTCGAGACGCTGCTCAAACTGATCCGCAACGAGCCCGTCGGGAGCCGGCTGCTCCCGGCGCGCCTGGTCATTCGCCGCTCGTGCGGCGCAGGCGGTTCGCCATCAGCTCGGCAAGGCGCGCGTGCAGCGCCGGCTCGCTCACCGGCGCGTCCAGGAAAAACACCTCGACGCCGTGCGCCGGCACCGTCGCCGTCAGCGCCCCGCCCGCGGACACGTTGACCGTCTCGCCGCCAAAGGCGGCACGCCACTCGCCCGCCTGCAGGTAGTCGCGCACCACGAAGTCCGTCGCCTCGTCGCCCTTGTTGAGCAGCACCAGCGCGATCTGGTGGACGCCCTCGTGCTGGAACACGCGGTAGAACGCGGCGCGGTGCCCGGCCAGCTCGACGTTGAGCTGCAGGCCCTTCTGCAGTGCCGGCGACTGCGCGCGCAGTGTGGCGATGCGCTTGAGGTTTTCGCGGATCGGATGGCCGATGGCGGCGTCGATGCGCGCCTGACCGAAGTAGTTGCGGTTGCCGGCGTGCTCGCCGCGGCCGCGCATGAAGCCGACCTCCGAACCGTAATAGACGATCGGGATGCCGCGCGCGGTGAACAGCCAGTTGTGCGCGTCGATGAAACCCTCGTCGCTGGCGTTCATGCGCGGCGTGTCGTGGTTGTCGTAGAAGGTCGCTAGCTCGTAGGGGTTGTGATAGGGGCCGTGCTCCAGATGCAGGGCCTCGGCCACGCGCGCGTAGTCGCTGTCCGGCCGCTCGAAGATCTCGGCCAGCGCGCCCTTGAGCGGAAAGTCGAGCACGCTGATGCCGCCGTTCTCCGGCCAGGTGTAGCTGGCGATGGCCTCGGCGTCGTAGTCCCAGGCCTCGCCGAACATGAACAGTCCCGGATGCTCGGCGCGGACGCGCTCGGCGAATTCCTTCCAGAACGCATGTGGCACGTGCTTGAGCGTGTCCAGCCGCAACGCGTCCACGCCCTGCGCGATCCAGGACAGGTGGGCGTCGATCAGATACTCGCGCACCTGCGGATTGTCGTGGTCGAAGTCGGCCAGTTCGGCGACGTCGGGCTCGGTGCGGAAGAAGCGGTGCAGCGGGTTGTTGACGGGGTCGAGCCGGCTCGGGTGCAGGTTCTGATGATCGGCCAGCAGCTCGCCGTCGCGGCCGTAGAGCTTGCCGAATTCCGGCTGCGGCGTTGGCATGCCGAAGGCCGGCGAACCGTGGTTGACCACGACGTCGAGCACGGTCTTGAGCCCCTGCGCGCGCAGCGCGGCGGTGAAGCCGGCGAAATCGAGCCCCGGGCTGGGCAGATGCTCGTCGAGCCTGTAGAAGTTCACGCCCCAGTAGCCGTGGTAGCCGGTCTTGCCCTGGTCGGTCCAGGCGCTGCCCCAACGGGCCGGCCTGCCGCCGCTGAACGCGGCGTCGGGGTTGTCGACCACCGGCGTGATCCATACCGCGGTGAAACCCATGTCGCGGATGTAGCCGGCGTTGTCGACGATGCCCTTGAAGTCGCCGCCGAGGTAGCCGATGTTCGCCGACTCGCCGTCGGGGCCGGGAATCGGCCGGTCGAAGGTCGGGAACGCGCCGCCCTGGTCGCGCTGGTCGTTGTCCGGGTCGCCGTTGACGAAACGGTCGGTGACGACGAAGTACACCGCCTCGCCGGCGAACGGTTCGAGCGTGCCGTAGAACGACTCCGGCGCAGACGGCGCCGTCCCCTGGCTGCAGGCGGCCAGCAGCAGGGCGCCGAGTAGGGTGCAGCGCTTGCGCATCGGCGACCTCACTTGACCGCGGCCGCCAGCGGCACCACGCCCACGCCCGGCTCGCGCACCCGCAGCACGCACAACCCGGCCACGAACAGACTCACGCCGCCGATCGCCAGCGCGTAGATCGGCTCGTTGCCGAAGAAAGTCTTGAGCAGGAAGCCCAGCACCGCCGCCGCCACCAACTGCGGAATCACGATGAAGAAATTGAAGATACCCATGTACACGCCCATCTTCTCGGTCGGCAGGTTGTCCGACAGCAGGGCGTAGGGAATCGACAGGATCGAGGCCCAGGCGAAGCCCACCCCGACCATCGACAGCAGCAGCCACTGCGGGTCACGGATGAACAGGAACGATAGCAGGCCGGCGCCGCCCAGCCAGACGTTGACCAGGTGGCTCAGGCGCAGGCCGAGGCGGCGGGTCATCCGGGCGATCACGAGGGCCGCCAGCGCGGCGAAGCCGTTGTAGGCGCCGAACAGCACGCCGACCCAGTTGGCGCCCTCGTTGTAGGCGGCCGACGCAGTATCGGTGGTGCCGTAGTGCACCTGGGTCACCGCCGCGGTGGTGAAGATCCACATCGCGAACAGCGCAAACCAGGAGAAGAACTGCACGACGGCGAGCCGGCGCATCGCATCGGGCATCGCGTGCAGGTCCGCCATGATCGTGCTGACCATGCCCCCCTGGCCGCCGCGGCCGAGCCACAGCAGGGCCAGGCCGTAGACGGTCAGGCCGGCGGCGAGGATGTACAACTGCGGGTCGAGCCGGAAGCCGGCGATCGCCGCCAGGCCGGCGCCACCGGCAGCGAGCCAGAGCAGGCCCTTGCGGCGCGTCGCGGCGACGTCGAGCGGGACGTGCTCGACTGGCCGTGCATCGTCGAAAGCGGTCAGCACCTCGGGCGGATACTCGCGCGTGCGCAGCACGGTCCAGCCGACCGCGAGGAACAGCACCACCCCGCCGCAATAGAACGCGTACTTGACCGTGTCGGGAATCACCCCGGGCTCGGCGACGTTGCTCACGCCCAAGTGCGCGAACAGCCACGGCAGCATGCTCGCCGCCACCGCGCCAGTGCCGATGAAGAAGCTCTGCATCGCGTAGCCGGTCGGGCGCTGCTTCGGCGGCAGCTGGTCGGCGACGAAGGCGCGGAACGGCTCCATCGAGACGTTGATCGAGGCATCCATGATCCACAGCAGGCCGGCGGCGACCCACAGCGCCGGCGAGTTCGGCATGAACAGCAGCGCCAGCGAGGTGCACAGCGCACCGTAGAGGAAGTACGGCCGGCGGCGACCGAGCCGGGTCCAGGTCCGGTCCGACCAGTAGCCGACGATCGGCTGCACGATCAGGCCGGTCAGCGGCGCGGCGATCCACAGCAGCGGAATCGTGTCGATCTCCGCACCCAGCGTCTGGAAGATGCGGCTGACGTTGGCGTTCTGCAGGGCGAAGCCGACCTGGATGCCCAGGAAGCCGAAGCACATGTTCCAGATCTGCCAGAACGACAGCGCGGGTTTGACGTTCATCGATCCCTCCCAGGACCCCGATGCGATGGCGGTCGCGTCCGGCGTCGTCCGGTGGGCGGACGCGCGGTGCGTTTTTTTTGGGTGTGCGCCGGATGGTAGGTGGCCCCATCCGGCGCGGACAGCCACTGCATACGTATTCAGACGCACACGACGCCATCCCGCGCCCGCCGCCTGTCATCGTCGCACCGATCCGCCGCCGCGGCCGCCGCCGATTCCGTCCATGAGCACGATCGAAACCCTGCTGATCGCGATGACCCTGATCCTGGCGCTGCCCTACGCCATCTGGCGGCTCGGCCGGACCGACTACTGGGCGCCGCTGGTGGTGGTGCAGATCCTCGTCGGCATCGCGCTCGGGCCGGGCGTGCTCGGCGCGGTCTTTCCCGGTTACCACGCCTTCGTCTTCAGTCCCGAGGTGATCCTCGCCCTCGACGGCATCGCCGCCTGGGCGGTGATGCTGTTCGTCTGGCTGGCCGGTCTCGAACTGGACCTGCACGAAGCCTGGGCCGAGCGCCGCGAGAGCGCGATCACCGCCGGCCTGGCGCTGGGCGCACCGCTGCTGGCCGGCGCCGGCGCGGCGCTGGTGCTGCTCGCCCACGACCCCGGCTGGATGGGCGCCGCCGCCGCGCCGTGGCAGTTCGTCGCCGGCATCGGCATGGCCTGCGCGGTGACCGCGCTGCCGATCCTGATCCTGCTGATGGAGAAGCTGGACATCCTGCGCCGCCCGCTCGGTCAGCGCGTGCTGCGCTACGCCAGCCTCGACGACATCGCCATCTGGGCCGTGCTGGCGCTGATCCTGCTCGACTTCGAGCGGCTCGGCCGGCAGGCCGGCTTCTTCGTCGGTTTCGCGGCGGCCACCTGGCTGGTGCGGCGCGCACTGCCGCGCCTGCCCGAAGCCGACCGCTGGTTCGTCGGCGTGATCTGGCTGGCCGCCTGCGGCTTCGCCAGCGACTGGGCCGGGCTGCACTACATGGTCGGCGCCTTCCTGGCCGGTGCGGTGCTCGACGGCCGCTGGTTCGGCCGCGACCGGCTCGACCTGCTGCGCCGCCACCTGTTGCTGATCGCGATGCCGGTGTTCTTCCTTTCCACCGGCCTGCGCACCGAGTGGTCGCTGGGCGGGCCGGCGATCTTCGCCGCGGCGGCGCTGCTGCTGGCGGCCTGCGTCGGCGGCAAGCTCGCCGGTGTGCACCTCGCCGGCCGGCTGCTCGGCTGGCGCCCCGGCGAGGCCGCGCTGATCGGCTGGCTGCTGCAGACCAAGGCGCTGATCATGATCGTGTTCGCCAACGTCCTGCTCGACCGCGGCGTGATCGGCGGCCAGACCTTCACCGCCCTGCTGTTGATGGCGGTGGCCAGCACGATGCTGGCAATCCCGATGGCGGCGCCGCGGCTGGCCCGATTGGCCGGCCTGCCCGCCGGCACGCACACGGCGCCGGCGACCGCCGAGCGGTAACGCCCGCAGCCCCCTCGAAGCGGACGGAAGCGATGCCACGTAGCGTGCGCTCTGCGCACGACGGCCGCGGCGGTGTCCCGCTCGCGCCGCTGGCGCGCCGCTCACGGACGAAAAAAGCCCGCCGGCGTCGCCGCCGGCGGGTGGTTCCACATCCCGACCTGGCGCTCAGAACTTGTAGTTCACGCCCACCAGCAGGGTGCGCCCGTACTCGACGAACTTGCGCGGCCGGTCCACCACGCCCGGATCGCGGAAGAACTCGCGGTACTCCTCGTTGGTGAGGTTGTTCACCTGCAGCAGCACCGTCATGCCCGTGAGCGCGCTGCTCTCGGCAAAGCTGTAGCCGATCTGGAAATCGACGATCGCCTCGCCGCGGATGAACTGCGTCTCGCGGTCGGCGCCGAAGCCCTGGATCTCGCCGCGGAAGTCCGAACGCGCACGCCGGCTGACGCGGGTGGAGAAGCCGCCACGCTCGTAATAGGCGGTGACGTTGCTCACGTAGCGCGACAGGCCCGGCAGGGTCTGGGTGGTGCCCGGCCCATTGGGCTGGATCGAGCTGCGGGTGTCGGAGTAGTTGGCGATCAGGCCGAAGCCCTGCAGCGGCGCGACCCACTCGCCGATGGGCAGCGAAGCGGCGAACTCCCAGCCGTTGATGCTGCCGCCCTCGCCGTTCACCTGCTGGCGGAACTCGCCGATCGTCGAGGCCGGCCGGTTCGGCCCGGTGAACGCCGACAGGTCGAAGAGGCTGAAGTCGAACTGCGTGTTGACCGCCTCGTAGATGTAGGTCTTGAGGTCCTTGTGGAACACGGCGGCGCTGACGTAGCCGGTGTTGCCGAAATACTTCTCGTACGACAGGTCGAAGCTGTCCGACTGCCACGGCCGCAGGCGCGCGTTGCCGCCGCTGCCGCTCCAGATGCCCTTGGTGGTGTCGATGCCATAGTCGGCGAACATGCGCATGTGGTCCATGCGCGGCCGGGCGAGCTGGCGGGCGGCACCGAAGCGGACGAACTGGTCGTGCGGCAGCGTGAAGGCGAGGTTCAGGCTGGGCAGGACGTTGCTGTACTTGTCGCCGTCGCGGGTGACCGTGGTGCGGCTGCCATCGCCGCCGATCACCCCCAGGCCGGTCGACTCCTGGTCGACATCGACGTACTGCAGGCCGAAGTTGCCGCGCACCGGCACCGCGCCGATCGCCGTGTCGATGTTGAGCTGCACGTACGGCGTGACGATCTCCTCTTCCACCGTCCAGTTCTTGGCCGCGCAGTCACGGCACAGATTGGGCCGGAAGTCGTGGAAGCGGGCGACCACCGCGCGGGTGTCGTAAGCGATGATGTTGGTGTTGGCGAAGGCCGCACGGGTCGGACGGCCCAGCAACTCGGGCGGGATCGCCACGAAGTCGGCGTCCTTGAGGTCGAGGAAGAACTCGTCCGACTCGCGGCTCTTCTCGCGGTTGGAGTAGTGCACGCCGGCCTCGATGCCGCTCAGGTGGCCGTCCACGAAGCTGCGCTCGACCGCCAGCCGCGCCGAACGCAGCTTGTCGTCGATGTTCGGGTACTTCACATAGCCGTCCTGACCCCAGCCGCCCGGATCGGTCAGGCCGATCCGCGCCGGGTCGCCGTAGTCGAAGCCGAACTGGTAGCGCGCCGGCCCGTTGCGCGGGTCGAGCGTGAACTGCGCATTGTCCCCGGTCGGCGCACCGGCGTAGACCTCCAGGATCTCCTGGTTGCGGTCGGCGCGCGACAGGCTGAAGTCGGCGATGCCGCGCCAGTCGTCGTTGAACTTGAACTGGTTGTTGAAGCCGATCGCGAACAGCTTGTCGTCGAACTCGCTGAGGTCGGTGCGCACCACCGGCCGCACGCCGGCCCAGCTGCCGCCGACCACGATGCCGTTCTCGACCTGCGGATTGCTCAGCGTGGCGCCCGACCAGCCCAGGCCGAACTCCAGCCAGCGCGTGGTTTCGGCGCGCTCGAACTTGGAGTAGTAGACGTCGATCGCGCCGCGGTAGACGTCGTTGGGCTCGAACTCGAGCACCGCCATCACGCCGGTGCGCACGTTGTCGACCGAGCCGGCCTTGATCTTGTTGCCGCCCAGCACCAGCGCCTCGCTGCCGTTGATGGTCGCGGTCGGAAAGCCCCAGGCCTCCCATTCCCTGAACTGGCCCGGCGAATCCAGCCGGGCGATGCCGATGGCCAGGCCGACCCGGCCGTCGGCGAAGCCGTTGTCGATGTAGGTGGCGGACAGGCGGTTGCCGCGGTCGCTGAAGCCGTCGTTGAGCTCGCCCAGCGAGTTCTGTTCCAGCCGCGCGTTCACCGAGAAGCGCGGGCCGACGTAGTTCAACGGGCGTACCGTGCGCAGATCGACGGTGCCGGAGATGCCCTGCGCGGGCAGGGTGGCGTCGGGCGTCTTGTAGACCACCACGCCGGAGATCAGCTCGGACGGATACTGGTCGAACTCGACGCCGCGGTTGTCGCCGGCGCTGACCTGCTCGCGGCCGTTGAGCAGGGTGGTGGAGAAATCGCCCGCCAGGCCGCGGATGTTGATGGTGGAGGCGCGGCCGGCGACGCGCTGCGCGGTCAGGCCGGGCAGGCGCGAGATCGCGTCGGCGATGCTGATGTCGGGCAGCTTGCCGATGTCCTCGGCCGAGATTGCCTCGACGATCGAGTTCGACTCCTGCTTGATCAGCACCGCCTTCTCGATGCTGCGCATGAAGCCGGTGACCTCGTACGAGTCGAGCTTGACCGCTTCGCCCTCGCCCTGCGTGCGCCGCTTCGCCGCCTCGTCGGTCGCGGTTTCGTCGGCCGCCGACTGCGTGTCGTCCTGCGCCTGGACGCCGGCCGCCATGGTCAGCAAGGCCGACGCCAACGCCATGCTCAGCATGTTGCGCTTGAGCTTCACTGTTTCCCCTCCCCACTTCGTGTTGTCTAAGGCGGGCTCGGATCGGCCCGGCATGCCGGAAACCGAACGGTCCACCGGACGCAGGCGATGGTAGCCGTGGCGCTTTCGGCATGGCGGTGACTGCATACGTATTCAGCCGGATGCCGCGCACCCCGGCGCACGCCGCGCCCGCATTCGCGGCTTTAATGGGACGCATTGCTGCTTCCGATCCGCGCGGCCGACGCCCGCCGTCGTGCCAGCGTCCACCGAGGCGATTCCGGCATGCGCCATCCAGCCACCGGCCTGCCCGCGCCGCGCCCGCTCCTCGCCCCGCCGCTGGCCCTGTGCCTGGCATGGGCCGCGGGCGCATCGGCCACGCCGATGCTCCACGTCCCCTCGCCCGACTGGCGCGACCAGATCGTGTACTTCGCGCTGATCGACCGCTTCGACGACGGCGACCCGTCCAACAACGACCAGGGCGCCGGCGAATACGACCCGGCCGACCACCGCAAGTACAGCGGCGGCGATCTGCGCGGCCTCGCCCGCCGCGTCGACTACGTCCGCGACCTCGGCGCGACCGCGCTGTGGATCACCCCGCCGGTCGCCAACCAGTGGTGGGACGGCGCCCTGGGCTACGGCGGCTACCACGGCTACTGGGCCGAGCACTTCATGCAGGTCGACGCCCACTACGGCACGCTCGACGACTACCGCGCGCTGTCGCACGCGCTACATGCGTCCGGCATGTACCTGATCCAGGACGTGGTGGTGAACCACACCGGCAACTTCTTCAGCTACCGCGACGGCTGGGAGCGCGCCGACCCCGCCCGCCACTACGCGCCCAATCCCGACGCGCGCCCGGTGCCGGCGCCGACGCAATGGCCGTTCTCCCTCAACGACGCGCGCGACCCTGCCCACCGCGCCGCCGGCGTCTACCACTGGACGCCGCCGATCACCGACTTCGCCGAGCGCGAGCAGGAGCTGAGCTTTGCGCTCGCCGACCTCGACGACCTCGCCACCGGCAACCGGCTGGTCCGCCGCGCGCTGCGCGAAAGCTACGGCCACTGGATCCGCGAAGTCGGCGTCGACGCCTTCCGCGTCGACACCGCGTACCACGTCGAGCCGGACTTCTTCCACGACTTCATGCATGCCGACGACGCCGAGCATCCGGGCATGATCGAAGTCGCGCGGCAGACCGGGCGCACCGGCTTCATCGCCTTCGGCGAAGGCTTCGGCGTCGACCGCGCCTACGACGACGCCAATGCGCGCAAGCTGGAAAGCTACGTGCGCGACGCCGACGGCCGGCCGCTGCTGTCGTCGATGATCAACTTCCCGCTCTACGGTAGCGCGCTCGCCGTGTTCGCACGCGGCCGGCCGCCTGCCGAGCTCGCTCACCGCATCGACAGCATGATGCGCGTGCACGCCGACCCGCACCGCATGCCGAGCTTCATCGACAACCACGACGTCGACCGCTTCCTCGCCGGCGGCAGCGAGGCCGGGCTGAAGCAGGGCCTGCTGATGCTGATGACCCTGCCCGGCATCCCGACGATCTACTACGGCACCGAGCAGGGCTTCACCGAACCACGCCGCGCCATGTTCGCCGGCGGTCACGCCGCCGGCGGCCGTGACCATTTCGACACCGACGCGCCGCTGTACCGCTACCTGCAGCGCGCCACTGCCCTGCGCCGCGCGCACCGCGTGTTCTCGCGCGGCACGCCGACCGTGCTCGCCGCCAACGCCGCCGCCGCGGGCGCGCTCGCCTGGCGCATGGACCACGCCGGCGACACCGCACTGGTCGTCTTCAACAGCGCCGACGC
>JBEQAM010000055.1:0-9474 GCA_041640375.1 Rehaibacterium sp.
GCACCGCGATCACCGCGGCGATGCCTGCGTTCGTGTTCAGGAAGCCGTCCATCCGTCCCTCTCAGACCGTCGGTATGCCGCGCGCGCCGCCGTCGCGCACCGTCACTTCCGCATCGATCGTCGCCACGCCGCGCGGCAGCGCCGCGACATCGGCCTCCTGCGGCGGCCACGCCGCGACCACCGCCCCGTCATCGACGAAACGCCAGCGGCAGTCGTCGATGCCGTCGAGCAAGGCTTCGGCCTCGGGCCGGGTCGCCGGCGCGCGATCCAGCGCCGGCCAGCGCGCGCGCAGCAGTCGGCCGTCGCGGCACTGCCAGTCGATCCGCTCGACCTGCGGCGATGGGCCGACCCAGCCGCCCTGGCCAACGAAGCGGCTCACCTCGATGCCGTCGCCCCCGGCAAACAGTGCCGGGCGCGTCTGGCCGGAACCATCGCGCACCGGTCGTGCCGCCACCTGCCGCAGATCGCGCTCGAACATCGCCACCGCGCGCTGCAGCGCGGCAAGCCGCGCGCTTTCGGCATCGAGCGCATGGCGGCTGCGCGCCAGCGTGTCCAGTCCACCCCAAGCCAGCGCGGCGACCACGGCGAAGATCGCCACCGCCACCATCACTTCCAGCAAGGTGAAGCCGCGCTCGATCGGGTGAAAAGCAGCGGTGCGCACGACCTGCGGGCCGTGGCGCGCGTCCAGATCGCACCGACCCATCTCAGCCTCCCACGAAGCCGGTGAGTACCAGCACGGGCTCGCGCGCGCCCTCGGGCCGCACCGCCACGTCGAGGCGGCGGATGCCGGGCGTCGGCGTCGGCGCGATCGCCATCTGCCAATGCCAGCGACGGCCGCCCAGTGTCTCCTCGCCCTCGCGCAGACCCTGCGCCGGCAGATCGCGCGCCAGCCGCGCCTCGGCGATCGCATTGGCCGCGACCCACTGGGCGTGGGTATGCTCGCGCGCCTGGAGCAGCGAGGCAGTCTCCATCGACGCGGCGCGCACCAGCGCCAGTATCGCGGCGGCGAGGATGGCCAGCGCCACCAGCACTTCCAGCAGGGTGAAGCCGCGTCGGCGCTCAGCGACGCGCATCGTCGTCCTCCCAGGCCAGCGCGCCGCTCGGCAGGCCACGCAGGCGGCGCGTGGCACCGCCCGGCAGGGTCAGCGCCAGCTCGAACGGGGTGAGTTCGCCGGACGCCAGGCAGGCGAGCTGCGGCGCGGCGGGCGGCTCGTCAGCCAGCGTCAGTGCGTGGCCATCGACCCGCAGGGCGAGCGTGACGGCCGCATCGATGCGGCGTGGACGCAGCGCCTCGGCCGGCGAATCGGCGACCGGCTGGAAGCGGCCCGCATGGAAATGGCCGAAGGCGAAGCCGGTGCGCGACACCGCGATGCCGACATCGCGCCCGCTCGCCAGCGCGCGCTCGCAGGCCAGCCGCAGCAGGGCCTCGGTGCGGGCGGCGGCGTTGTCACCACGGCGGGCGCCCAGATCGGGAAAAGCCAGCGTCACCGCACCGATCAGCGCGGCGAGGATCACCACGACGACCAGCAGTTCGATGAGGGTGAAGCCGGAAGCCGGCAATCGCGCTCGATGCTTGTTCACGGCCTTGCGCTCCTGCCCCGGCACCTGGCGCTGGCCCGGGCTCGCCCCGCAGCCGCGGCCTGTCTTCCGCGCGCCGAACTCCGGCTACTCCCAGTTGCCGATATCCGCATTGGCGCCCTCGCCGCCCGGACGGCCGTCGGCGCCCTGGGTCCAGACGTCGATCTCGCCGTGCCGCCCGGGATGCAGGTAGAGGTACTCGCGGCCCCACGGGTCCTTGGGCACGCGGTCCAGATACGGCCCCTTCCAGGTCGCGGCGAGCGAGGCCGGCGCCCTGACCAGCGCCTCCAGCCCCTCGTCGGTGGTCGGGTAACGGAAATTGTGCAGGCGGAAGGTGTTGAGCTGGCTGACGATGGCCTGGATGTCGGCCTGCGCGCGCACCACCCGCGCCTCGTCCGGGCGGTCCATCAGCCGCGGCACCACCACGGCGGCGAGGATGCCGAGGATCACCACGACCACCAGGATCTCGATCAGCGTGAAACCGCGGGGTTGGACTTGCATGCGCCGGGACCGGATCATTTGCGTATGGACACCATCAAAGACGATGCCGCGATGCTAGCAGAGGCCGCGCAATGGCAGGCGCGCGACCTGGCCGTGCTCTGGCACCCCTGCACGCAGATGGCCGAGCACCCGCACACCCTGCCGCTGGTGCCGATCGCCCGCGGCGAGGGCGCCTGGCTGATCGGCCGCGACGGCCGCCGCTACCTCGACGCGGTGAGCAGCTGGTGGACCAACCTGTTCGGCCATGCCAATCCGCGCATCGCGCAGGCCATCGCCGAGCAGGCGCGCACGCTGGAGCACGTCATCCTCGCCGGCTTCTCGCACGCGCCGGCGGTGCAACTGGCCGAGGAGCTGGTGCGGATCACCCCGCCCGGCCTGACGCGGGTGTTCTTCGCCGACAACGGCTCGGCCGGCGTCGAGGTCGCGCTGAAGATGGCCTTCCACCACTTCGCCAACCGCGGCGACGACCGGCGCACCAAGTTCGTCGCGCTCAGCAATGGCTACCACGGCGAAACCATTGGCGCGCTCTCGGTCACCGACGTGCCGCTGTATCGCCGCGTCTATGCCCCGCTGCTGCTGCAGCCGCTGTTCGCGCCCTCGCCCGATGCCTACGAGGCCGCGCCGGGCGAGTCGGCGGAGGCCTGCGCGCTGCGCCGCGCCGGCGAGCTGGAGACGCTGTTCGCCGCCAACGCGGGCGAGATCTGCGCCCTCATCCTGGAGCCGCTGGTGCAGTGTGCCGGCGGCATGCGCATGTACCACCCGGTGTACCTGCGCCGGGCGCGCGAGATCTGCGATGCCCATGGCGTGCTGCTGATCGCCGACGAGATCGCGGTCGGTTTCGGCCGTACCGGCACACTGTTCGCCTGTGAGCAGGCGGGCATCACGCCGGACTTCATCTGCCTGTCGAAGGGCCTGACCGGCGGCTTCCTGCCGCTGGCGGCGGTGCTGACCCACGAGCGCATCTACGAGAGCTTCCTCGACGATTCGCGCGAACGCGCCTTCCTGCACTCGCACAGCTACACCGGCAATCCGCTGGCCTGCGCGGCGGCGCTGGCGACGCTGGCGATCTTCCGCGAGCAGGACGTGCTCGGCCGCAACCGCCTGCTGGCCGCGCGCATGGCCGAGCTGGCGGCGCCGTTCGCCGACCACCCCCACGTCGCCGACGTGCGCCAGACCGGCATGATCCTCGCCATCGAGCTGGCCGCCGACAAGGCCAGCAAGACCCCCTTCCCCGCCGCCGACCGCCGTGGCCTGCGCGCCTACCGCCACGCCATCGACCGCGGCGTGGTGCTGCGCCCGCTCGGCGACGTGCTGTACTGGTTTCCGCCTTACTGTGTCGGCGAGGAAGAACTCGCCGTGCTGGCCGAGGTGACCGCCACGGCGATTGCGGCGGCGACAGGCTGAGCCCGACCACCGGACAGCCACGGCACGCGCGGGGAGTGCGGGAGGAACAGCAGCGAGCAGGTGAAACGGCATCATCCGGCTGCCTTTGCCGCCCCTTCCCATTCGGTTCGTCCCCACTTCTGTCCGTATTTCTCCGTGAGTGCTGCTGCTCCTGATCCGTCCCGACCCGTTTGCCCGACGCCATGCGACTGACCCGGACCTACATCGACGCGCCGCTCGCCATCGGCGCCACCGTGACACTGCCGGAGGCCGCGAGCGCGCATCTGGTGCGCGTGCTGCGGCTGGGCGTCGGTGACGCCTGCGTGCTGTTCAACGGCGATGGCTGCGACTACGACGCACGGCTGGCGTCGCTGGCGAAGAAGGGCGCCGAGGTGGAGGTGGTCGGGCGGCGCGCGGTCGACCGCGAGTCACCGCTGCGCATCACCCTCGGCCAGGGCATCGCCCGCGGCGACAAGATGGACCTGGTGCTGCAGAAGGCCACGGAACTGGGCGTGGCCGCCGTCGCGCCGCTGATCACCGAGCGCACCGAGGTCAAGCTCGACGCCGAGCGTGCCGGCAAGCGCCTCGCCCACTGGCAGGGCGTGCTGGCTTCCGCCTGCGAACAATCCGGCCGTGCGCGGCTGCCCGGGCTGGCCGAGCCGCAGGGGCTGGCCCGGTGGGCGGCGGCGCTGCCACGCGACACGCGCAAGCTGGTGCTCGATCCGGCGGGCGAATGCACGCTGGCCTCGCTGGCGCTGCCCGCGCACGCTGAAGTCGCGCTCGCGATCGGCCCCGAGGGCGGGCTCTCCGAACGCGACCTGGCGACGTTGCAGGCGGCCGGCTTCCGCGGCCTGCGCCTGGGGCCGCGCATCCTGCGCACCGAGACCGCCGGCCTGGCGGCGATCGCCGCGCTGCAGGCCCTGTACGGGGACTGCGGGTAAGCGAAGCACGCCGCGCAGCGCTGACCGATCGAAGGCCGCAGCCACTGCCTCGTGATAGCGGCCGTGACCACGATCCGCGGCCCGGCAGTCCGAGAGCCTGCGCGGTCTTTGACCACGGACCGAAGCGGATGAGACCTTGCATGGCGCCATCCGCGCTCGTCCGCGGCTGAATCTTCGCGGTTGCGTTCCGGTCGCGGCTTGCGCCGTGCCTGCCCGCCTTTGTGCTGTGCCCTCCGGGGCGCACGCCCCTCAGGCCGCCCGGTCGAGCGCGTCCCGGATCAGCAGTTCGATGCTGTCGAGGTCGGGGATCAGCACCGGTTCGTCCTTGTACAGCGTGCGCATGCGCACGCCCAGCGGCGGCGGCCTGCCGTCGTCGCTGACCAGCAGTCCGGTCTCGGACACCGTGACCAGGCGCGGAAAGCCCTGGGTCAGCAGGGCGAAGTAAGGCAGCTTGGGATGACCGCCGAGGGCCTTGATCACCACCACCTTGGCACCGTATTCGCGCTCCTGTCCGGCCAGCCCGGCCAGGCGCGCGAACGACAGCACCGGCAGCCGCCAGCCCTGCCACGGGATGCGGCCGAGCAGCCAGTCGGGCGCGCCGGGGACGGCCTCGGGTTCGGCGAAGGTGATCACCTCGGCCACCGAGGCGTTCGGCAACAGCAGACGGCCCTCGGTGACTGCGATCAGGACGCCGCGGATGTCGGCTTGGGTAGCGCTCATCGGATTCTCATGCGGACCAATGCTGCGCCGCGCGCATGGCCAGCTCGGCCGGCGCGGCAATGACGAAGCCTTGTTGATGCAAGGCCGCAGCGGCCTTGCCGTCGAAACAGGTGGCCGGATCCTGCGCCAGCGCCAGCGCGCCGTTGGCGGCCAGTGCGCGGATCGGCCCGACCACGTCCGGGTCGGCACCGCTGAGCACCACCACGACCACGTCGCGTCCGAACACGGCCAAGGTTTCGACCATCGAGACCGGCGCGCCCTCGCCCTCGACGAAGGTCGGCCGGTCGCCGTCGATCGCCTCCAGCGCCACCCGCGAAGGCAGGATCGCCACCTCGCCGACCCTCGCCTGCGCACCGGGCTCGGCCAGGTACACGGGCAGCCGGCTGGCACGCGCCATCTGCGGCGCGAGGCGGTCGTGGTTGCCGGCTTCCAGTTGCTGATGCACCAGCACCGGCACCGGCAGGTGCTCGGGCAGCGCGCCGAGGAACTGGCGCACACCGTCCGGCCCCCCGATCCCCGACAGCAGCAGGATGACGCCGCGCGCCTCGCCGGCGACCACGGGACTCTCGGTGAGGCCGAAGCCGCTGAGCATGTCCTCGAAACTGAGTGCGGGTGCGGTAGCGGCCGGCGCGGGGGCTCCGTTTCCGGCGGCCGGCTGCACCTCCGACGTCGACCCGGCCACGTCGTCCAGCGGCACCAGTTCGAGCGCGCCGAACAGCGAGGCACCCTTGCTGGCGCCCGATGCCTCAGCCGGCGCAGGCGCCGCCTCATCCTCGCGGGAGGGCGGCGGCGCGTCCGCGCCGGCACCGAACGGATGGCCGGTCGCCGACGGCGCCTGGTCGGCGCCAGGCAGGGCGGAAAAGTCGACCCGTTCGCCGCTCGCCCCCCGCTCGAACGCGCGCTCCAGCGCCTGCAGGTCGGCATCGAGCTCGAAAGCGGCGGCGTCCGCTTCGGACGACGCTGCCGGAATCGACGCGCGCAGCGTCCCGACGCCGACATCGCGACCGAAGGCGCTGCCGATTTCATCCAGATCGAGCCCGAGCGCCTCGGCGTCCAGCGTCTCGACTTCGAGCCCGGCATCGTCCGGCATCGTTCCGCCGTCGTCGCCCGGCTCGGTCAACAGCGGCTCGGACGGCACACCGGCGGCCATCTCGGCGGTGTCGCGGGTGTAGTCCTCCAGGCGCGCATCGGCCATCAGTTCGGCCGGCGTCGGCGGCGCACCGGGTCGCGGCAGCGGGTCACGCTCCGGCACGCGCTCGGCTTCGACCGGCGGCGGCGGCAGCAGGTCGCCGGCGCGCATCACCTTGCTGGCCAGGTGACGCGCCCAGCGCGCCAGATCCCAGCCGGACAACCGGCGTGTGACCTCGGCCTCGTCGAAGACGATGTTGATCGCCGGGTCCTCGAACAGCGGCTCCCAGCGGTCCAGCTGCTCCTCCATCGCCGCGTCGAGGCTGACCACCAGCACGCTCGGGCGCGCCGTGCCGACGTCATCCGGCTGCAACTCGCCCGGATCGCCCTCGACCACGATGTCGGCGCCGAGTCCGGCCAGCGCCCGCCGCAACTGCTCGCGGGCCTCGCCCGCGCGCCCCAGCAGGGCGATGCGCAGACCGTCAGGCATGGCCGCGCACCGGGCCGACCAGATCGAACACGTTGCTCATCAGTTCCGCCTCCTGATAGGGCTTGCCGAGGTAACGGTTGACGCCGATCTCGAAGGCGCGCTGACGATGCTTCTCGCCGCTGCGCGAGGTGATCATGACGATGGGCACCGCACGCAGGCGCGGGTCGTTGCGTATGTGGGTGGCCAGCTCGTAGCCGTCCATGCGCGGCATCTCGATGTCGAGCAGCATCAGGTCGGGCACGCGCTCGGCCATCTTCTCGATGGCATCGACGCCGTCCTTCGCGGTGACCACCTCGAAGTTGTGGCGCTCGAGTACGCGGCTGGTGACCTTGCGCATGGTGATGGAATCGTCCACCACCATCACCAGCGGCACGCGGCGCACGTCGGCCACGGGCACCGGCGTCGCGCCGGCCGACGCCACCGCCTGGCGGCGGGCCAAGGGCGCGATGTCGAGGATCACCACCACGCTGCCGTCGCCCATCACGGTGGCGCCGAAGATGCCCGGAATCGAGCTGACCTGCGGGCCGACCGGCTTGACCACGATCTCGCGGCTGCCGATCACCTGGTCGATGCAGATCGCGATGCGCATGTCACCGGAACGGGTGAGCAGCAGTGGCATCTGCAGGCTCTCCTGCGCCTTGGCGCTGGCATGGCCGAGCAGACGACCGAGGTCGTGGATGGCATAGTCTTCGCCGGCGTAGCGGTACACCGGACGCTCCTGCGCCAGCTGGGTTTCCAGCTCCTGGCGGGAGATGCGGCCGACGCCCTGCACCGAGGCGATCGGCACCGCGTAGCTGGTCTCGCCGATGCGCACGAACACCGCCTGGGTGACCGCCAGCGTGAACGGCAGGCGGATCGTGAAGGTGCTGCCCTGCCCCGGCTGCGAAGCGATCTGCAGCGAACCGCCGAGCTGGCGGATCTCGCTGTGCACCACGTCCATGCCGACGCCACGGCCGGCCAGGCGGCTGACCTTCTCGGCGGTGGAGAAGCCGGTTTCCAGAATGAAGCCGTAAAGCTGCTGTTCGCTGACCTGCGCTCCCGGATCGAGCAGGCCGCGCTCGACGGCCTTGCGACGGATCGCCTCCGCGTCGAGGCCGCGGCCGTCGTCGCTGACACTGATGACGACTTCAGAGCCCTCGCGCGCCACCGCGATCCTGACCGTCCCTTCCTCCGGCTTGCCGGCGAGCCGGCGCTCCTTCGGCGATTCCAGGCCGTGGGCGACGGCATTGCGCAGCATGTGCTCCAGCGGCGCGGTCATGCGCTCGAGCACGTTGCGGTCCATTTCGCCCTGCGCGCCCTCGACCCGCACCTGCACCTGCTTGCCGGTTTCGGCAGCGGCCTGACGCAGCACGCGGCGCAGCCGCGGCACCAGCGCATCGAACGGCACCATGCGCGTGCGCATGAGGCCTTCCTGCAGATCGGAGCTGACCCGCGACTGCTGCAGCAGCAGGGTTTCGTGCTGGCGGGTGAGGTCGTCGAGCACGTCCTGCAGGCTGGCCAGGTCGGCGGCCGACTCGGCCAGCGCGCGGGTGAGCTGCTGCAGGGTCGAGAAGCGGTCGAGCTCGAGCGGGTCGAAGCTGGCGTCGGTGTCGTCGTGCTCGCGCTGGTAGCGGGCGATGATCTGCGCCTCGGTCTCGATCTCGAGCTTGCGCAGCTGGTCGCGCAGGCGGCCGGTGGTCTGGTCGAGTTCGCCGAGGTTGCTGCGGAAGGCGCCGAGCTGCTGTTCCAGCCGGGCGCGGTAGATCGCCACCTCGCCGGCGTAGTTGACCAGACGGTCGAGCAGGTCGGCGCGGATACGCACCAGCTCCTGGGGCGCGCGGGTGCCGACGATGTCCTCTTCGTCCGGCAGGGCATCGGCATGCAGCGGTGCCGACAGCGGCGGCAAGGACCTGGCCGGTTCGCCCGGCATCGACGACGGCGCGGTCTCGGCCGCCGGCGGACGGGCACGAACCAGGGCCTCGACCTGTCCGATCAGGGTGGCCGGCAGCGCCACGGCCAGGCGGCGGGCGACACGCTGAACCATGCCGTGCAGCCGGTCGAAGCCGCGCTCGAGCAGACCCAGGCCGTCCTTGTCCAGCTCACGGCGATTCTCGGCCACGGCCTCCAGCAGCGATTCCATGGCGTGACCGAGCTCGCCGACCGCCTGGATGCCGGCCATGCGCGCACCGCCCTTGAGCGTGTGCAGGTCGCGCTGCAGGGCGATGACCGGTTCGCGCTCGGACGGGTTCTCGCGCAGCAGGGCAAGCTGGCCGTCGGCATGGTCGAGCAGGTCGGTGGACTCCTCCAGGAAGATGTCGAGCAGGTCCGGATCGAGGTCGCTCATGTCGAGCGGCGCGTCCGGATCCGGGTCGTCGGCATGCACGGCCAGTGCGACATCCCCGAATCCGCCTGCAGCACGCTCGGCTTCGACCGTTTCGGCCTCGACCGCTTCGGCCTCGACCGCTTCGGCCTCGACCGCTTCGGCCTCGACCGCTTCGGCCTCGACCGCTTCGGCTTCGACCGTTTCGGCTTCGACCGTTTCGGCTTCGACCGTTTCGGCTTCGACCGTTTCGGCTTCGACCGTTTCGGCTTCGACCGTTTCGGCCTCGACCGCTTCGGCTTCGACCGCTTCGGCTTCGACCGCTTCGGCTTCGACCGCTTCGGCTTCGACCGCTTCGTCTTCGACCGACGCTCCATCGGGAAAGGCGCTCCCGCGCGGCTCCGCAGTGAACAGCGCCGCCCGTTCGACCGCCT
>JBEQAM010000056.1:0-9390 GCA_041640375.1 Rehaibacterium sp.
GCGCCGCGACGGCCGCACCTGGTCGAGCGAGCGCGACAGCACCTCGAACAGCCGCCGCTCGACAATGCCGGCCAGGGTTTCGGGTTCGTGCTGATCGTTGTCGGCGGCCAGCACCTGGAAGGTGTCCAGGCTCATGCCGGCGGTGGAGGTGACCACGCGCGCGGCCAGTACGTTCAGTCCGAGCCGGTCGAGGCTGGCGGTGACCGCGGCGAACAGGCCGTCGCGATCCGGCGAATAGACGAACACCTCCAGCGCGCGCGCGCCCGGCTTGCTGCCATCGGCCAGCGGGCGCACGCGCACCAGCGGTTCGTGGGCGTTGCGCCGGCTGGCGATGCCCTCGGTCTGCCAGGCGATCTGCTCGGGGCGATAGCGCAGGAAGCTCTCGTCCGGGAACTCGCGCCACAGCGCGTCGATGCGGTCGGCGTCCATGCCGGACGAGAGCAGCATGGCCCGTGCCGCCGAACGCGTCTCGGCGATGCGCTCGGCGCCATAGACCGGGTGCTCCAGGCCGCGCCGCAGCACGAAGCGGGTGGCGGCATAGAGGTCGGCGATCAGCCGGTCCTTCCACGCGTTCCACAGCTTGGGGCTGGTGCCGGCGATATCGGCGACGGTGAGCAGGTAGAGGTAGTCGAGGTGCTCGCGGTCGCCGACGCGGGTCGCGAAGCGGTTGACCACCTCGGGGTCGGAGATGTCCTGGCGCTGTGCGGTCACCGACATCAGCAGGTGGTGGCGCACCAGCCAGGCCACCAGCTGCGTGTCCGCCGCCGGCAGCCCGTGCGCCTCGCCGAAGGCCAGCGCGTCCTCGGCGCCGAGCTCGGAATGATCGCCGCCGCGGCCCTTGGCGATGTCGTGGAACAGCCCGGCCAGCAGCAGCAGCTCGGGCTTGCGCAGCCGCGGCCACAATTCGTGGCCGAGCGCGAAGCGCTGCGCCGACTCGGGTCGGGCAAAGCTTTCGATGTTGCGCAGCACCGCCAGCGTGTGCTGATCGACGGTATAGACGTGGAACAGGTCGTACTGCATGCGCCCGGACACACGTCCGAACGCCGGCAGGTAGCGCGCCAGCACGCCCAGCTGTGCCATCCGTGCCAGCGTGGTGACCGCCTGCGGGCCGCGCAGCAGCTCGACGAACCGTGCGCGCAGCGTGGCATCGGCGTCGGTATAGGCCGGGAACGAGGCCAGCGATTCGGCCAGCGCGCGCGCCGACTCCGAATGCAGGCCGCGCAGCGTCGGATGCGCCGCCCACACCGCGAACAGGCGCAGCGCCAGTGCCGGGTCGCCGGCGACACGCGCCGGCTCGCGCAGGGCGAGGTAACCGCGGCGGGCGACGAAGTCGGCATCGATCGGCACCGGCTCGCTCTCGCCCTCCAGCTGCTCCTCGAAACGCTGCAGGAGACGGTCGTTGATGCGCAGCACGGTGGCGGCGCTGCGGAAGAAGCCCTGCATCATCTGCTCGACCGCCAGGTTGTCACTGCGCTCGTCGCGCAGGCCGAGCCGGGCGGCGAGCGGTTTCTGGTGGTCGAACAGCAGGCGCTCCTCGCGCCGGCCGGCCACCAGGTGCAGACCGAAGCGCAGCCGCGACAACGCACGCCGCTCGCGTTCGAGGGTGGCGAATTCGTCCTCACCCAGCGTACCGAGCGGCACCAATGCTTCGAGCGAAGGCACGCCGTGGATGCGCCGCGCCATCCAGGCCAGCGTATGCAGGTCACGCAGGCCGCCGGGGCCCTCCTTGAGGTTGGGCTCGAGGTTGTAGGCGGTATCGTTGAAACGGCTGTGACGCTCGCGCTGCTCCTCGCGCTTGGCAGCGAAATAGCGGTCCGGCGGCCATACCCGCTCCGGCGCGACGGCGCGCTCGACCAGCGTCGCCGCATCGGCATGACCGGCCAGCCGCCGTACCTCGGTCATCGCCGTGACCACGGTGATGTCGGCGGCGGCGGCCTCGGTGCACTGCGCCACCGAACGCACGGCATGGCCGGCCGTCAGGCCGGCATCCCACAGCAGCATGAAAAAGCGCGACAGCGCCGCCTCATGGGCGACCTGCGCATCCGGCTCGGCCAGCACCAGCAGATCGACGTCGGACTGCGGGAACAGTTCACCGCGCCCATAGCCACCGGTCGCCAGCAGGCTCAGCGGCGCGTCGGCGGGCACACTGCGCGCCCACGCCGAACGCACCACCACATCGACCGCCCGACTGCGCTCGATCAGCAGCCGGGTGACGTCCTCGCCGGCATCGAAACGCGCGGCCAGCCCCGCGTCGGCCTGCAGCAGGTGCATGCGCGCGGCTTCGCGCCATTCGGCGTCATCGCGGTCGATGTCGGGAAGGATGGTCACATCAAAAGACTACGGGACTCGGGACTCGGGACTCGGGACTCGGGGTTCGGAAAAAGCGTGAAGCGGGCATCCCGGGGCTCGAGTGACGGGCGAAGTGGCGCGACCCCTGCCCCCCTGCCCCGGCTCCCGCCGCAATGGCGGGGCTGCGCCGCACCCTCCCGGAGCCCGGCCCCCGACCCGTCTCACAAATCGTTGTCGTCGCCCGGCAGGCGGGTCAGGATCTCGACGCCGTCCTCGGTGACCAACACCGTGTGCTCCCACTGGGCCGAGAGCGAACGATCCTTGGTCACCACCGTCCAGCCGTCCGGCAGCAACCGGGTGTGGCGGGCGCCGGCGTTGATCATCGGTTCGATGGTGAAGGTCATGCCCGGCTGCAACCTCAGCCCTTCGCCGGGCCGGCCGTAATGCAGCACCTGCGGCTCCTCGTGGTACACCCGGCCGATGCCGTGACCGCAGTACTCGCGCACCACGGAGAAGCGCTGGCTCTCGGCATAGCTCTGGATGGCGTGACCGATGTCGCCCAGCGTGGCGCCCGGGCGCACTGCGCGGATGCCGCGGAACATGGCCTCGCGGGTGGTCTCCACCAGCCGCCGCGCCAGCACCGAGGGCTCGCCGACGTAGTACATGCGGCTGGTGTCGCCGTGCCAGCCGTCCTTGATGACGGTGACGTCGATGTTGAGGATGTCGCCCTCCTTCAGGACCTTCCCTTCGCTCGGGATGCCGTGACAGATGACGTTGTTGACCGACGTACAGATGGTGGCCGGGAACGGGATCCGCCCCGGGCCGCCGCCGTAGCCGACGTTGGCCGGGATCGCCCGCTGCACGTTGACGATGTGGTCGTGGCAGATGCGGTCGAGCTCGGCGGTGGTGACGCCCGGCCTGACGTGCGGGGCGACGACCTGCAGCACCTCGGCGGCCAACCGGCCGGCGACGCGCATCTTCTCGATGTCCTGGGGGGATTTGAGGGTGACGGCCATGAGGCCGGATTATCCAATACTTGCAGGCACTTGGGCCAGCCGGATACAATTTCGCGTCTTGCCGCCGGCCTTGGCCTGCCGCAAGCCGCCCACGCCGGGCGTCACCGGCGAATACACACCCGCATCACCGCCCCGTGCCGGGGTGCCCCGCGAGGGGTTCGGCCACGGAGGATGCGGGGAGGCCCAACCCCGGAGCATGCGTCCGCCACACCTCATCCCCGGCGGCGCGCTCCACCTTGTGCGAGGTATTCCCCATGCCCCAGGTCACCATGCGCCAGATGCTGGAAGCCGGCGTGCACTTCGGCCACCAGACCCGCTACTGGAACCCCAAGATGGGTCCGTACATCTTCGGCGCCCGCGGCAAGATCCACATCATCAACCTCGAGAAAACCCTGCCGCTGTTCCAGGACGCGATGAACTTCATCTCCGGCCTGGCACAGAAGCGCGGCACCATCCTGTTCGTCGGCACCAAGCGCTCGGCGCGCGAGGCGATCAAGGAAGAGGCCATCCGCTGCGGCATGCCCTACATCTCCCAGCGCTGGCTGGGCGGCACCCTGACCAACTTCCGCACCGTCAAGCAGTCGGTCGCCCGCCTCAAGGAGCTGGAAGCCGCCGAAACCGACGGCACCTTCGAGAAGCTGGTCAAGCACGAGGTGCTGAGCCTGCGCCGCGAGCGCGACAAGCTGGAAGCCTCCCTGGGCGGCATCAAGAACATGGACCGCCTGCCCGACGCGCTGTTCGTGATCGACATCGGCCACGAGAACATCGCCGTGCAGGAAGCCAAGAAGCTGGGCATCCCGGTGGTCGCCGTGGTCGACACCAACTACGACCCGAACCTGGTCGACTACCCGATTCCGGGCAACGACGACGCCATCCGCGCCGTGCAGCTGTACGCCCGCGCCGCTGCCGATGCCGTGCTCGAGGGCAAGGCCGCCGCGCCGATCGTCGCCCGCGGCGACGACGAATTCGTCGAGCTGGATGCCGAGGGCAACCCGGTCACCGCCGACGAGGGTGAAAAGAAGAAGGCCGCGCCGCGCCGCGCCCCGTCCAAGAAGGCCGGCGCCCGCCGCAAGGCCGACGGCGAGTCCGCCGAGTAAGCCACGCGTCATACGGCCGCGCGAGACGGCGCGGCCGCCTCCCGTTCATGCAGGCGCAGCCTCAGCCGCGACACCCGCCCTCACGAGGCCGCACCGGTCGTGGCTGAAGCCGCCCCTGCCCCCTACGCAATCGAGGTATCTGCGATGGAAATCACCGCCTCCCTGGTCAAGGAACTGCGCGAGCGCTCCGGCGCCGGCATGATGGAATGCAAGAAGGCGCTCGTCGAGAACGACGGCGACATCGAGGCCGCCATGGAGTGGCTGCGCAAGTCCGGCCTGGCCAAGGCCGACAAGAAGGCCGACCGCATCGCCGCCGAGGGCCGCATCGTCATGGCCTCTGCCGCCGGCAAGGCCGTGCTGGTCGAGGTCAACTCCGAGACCGACTTCGTCGCCAAGGACGAGAACTTCGTCGCCTTCGCCGAGGCCGTCGCCAAGGTCGCGCTGGAGAGCGGCGCGACGGACGTCGAAACGCTCAAGGCCGCCACCATGAACGGCGGCACCGTCGAGGAGGCCCGCCAGGCGCTGGTCGCCAAGGTCGGCGAGAACGTGCAGATCCGCCGTCTGGCCCGGATCGAGTCGGGCAACACCGTCGGCGCCTACATCCACGGCGGCCGCATTGGCGTGCTGGTGGATCTCAAGGGCGGCAATGAGGAGCTGGCCCGCGGCCTGGCCATGCACGTGGCCGCGATGAACCCGCCGTACCTGTCCCCGGCCCACGTCCCGGCCGAGGTGGTCGAGAAGGAAAAGGAAATCGCCCTGGCCCAGATGTCCGACAAGGACAAGGCCAAGCCGGTCGAGATCCAGGAAAAGATGATCGCCGGCAAGATCAACAAGGCGCTCAACGAGGTCAGCCTGACCGGCCAGGCCTACGTGCTGGACACCAACAGCTCGGTCGAGGCGGTGCTCAAGAAGGAAGGCGCCGAAGTGCTCGGCTTCATTCGCCTGGCCGTCGGCGAGGGCATCGAGAAGAAGGAAGACGACTTCGCCGCCGAGGTGATGAAGCAGGCCGGTCTGGCCTGATTCCGCTGCGTCGGCCGCATCGCAAGCCCCGGCAGCCCGACTGCCGGGGCTTCTTTTTTGGAATCTGCGTCCGAAAAATGCCGCCGCGGCGGGGTCTTTTCCTGCCAGAATGGCGCAGCCCCGTTCGTACCGGAATGCACGGATGACCCCGGACCTGGAGTCCCGCCTCTCGTTCTGCAACAACCTGCCGACCCTGCCCGGCGTGGCGATACAGCTCGTGGAGCTGGCGCAGGATCCCGAAGCGCACATCGCCACCGCAGCCAAGATCATCTCCCATGACCCGGCGCTGAGCGCGAAGATCCTGCGTGTCGCCAACTCGTCGCTGTACGCCACCCAGCGCAAGGTCGAGAACCTGCGCCAGGCACTGACCGTGCTCGGCCTCAACGCCACCCTCACCCTCGCGCTCGGCTTCTCGCTGGCCAAGTCGCTGCGCGCGGCCTGGAACCAGTCCAGCCACAACGAAGCGGTCTGGCGCCGCAGCATCCTCGCCGCCACCGCCTGCCGCAGCCTCGGCGAAAAGCTCGGCCTGCCACGCACCGAGGAGCTGATGCTGGCCGGCCTGCTGCAGGACATCGGACGCCTCGCCCTCGGCCAGATCGATCCGGTGCGCTACGCCGCTATCTGCACGGAGGCCGACGACGGCGACAGCCTGCTGGCCCGCGAACGCGAGGCCTTCGGCGCCGACCATGCCGAGGTCGGCGCCTGGCTGGCGCGCCGCTGGAATCTGCCGGCCTATCTCGAACAGGCGATCGCCGGCAGCGAGAGCGGCGGCAGCGAAGACCTGTTCGATACCTGTGTGGCGCTGTCGGGCCTGATCGCCGATATCTGGATCGCGCCCAACCCGGAGGAACACCGCCGGCGCGTGTCCGACATGGCACAGGCACGGCTGAATCTGTCCCGGGCCGATTTCGCCGAAGTCATCACCCTGGTGACCGAATCGATACCGGAATTCGCCATGCTGTTCGACATGCGCCTGACCGAGCCCGAGCGCATGGACGCCATCGTCGAGCACGCCCGCGAGCTGCTGCTGATCCGCAATCTCAAGGACATCCAGGAGGCACACCGCCTGCGCCGCGAGGCCGAACAGCTGAAGGACCACGCCCGTGCGCTGGAGGATCGCGCCCGCCGCGACCCGCTGACCGGGCTGTTCAACCGCGCCCATTTCCAGGAACTGCTGGAGAAGGAGTTCGATGGCGCGCGCCAGTTCGGCTGGCCGATTTCGCTGGCCTTCATCGATCTCGACGACTTCAAGCAGATCAACGACCGCTTCGGACACCTGGCCGGGGACGAGGTGCTGCGCCAGTTCGCCACTGTGCTGGCGATGGGGGTGCGCGCCTCGGACGTGCTGTGCCGCTTCGGCGGCGAGGAATTCCTGCTGCTGCTGCCCAGTACCGGCGAGACCGCCGCCCGCACCCTGCTGCAGCGGCTGCTGCAGGACATTTCCTCGACCCCGATGGCCGAAGTGGACGACCAGGTGATCCGCGTGACCGCCTCGGTCGGGCTGGCGACGATGAGCGGCGGATTCGGCTTCGACAGCGCCGACGCGCTGGTGCGCGCCGCCGACCGCGCCCTCTACGACGCCAAGGGACACGGCCGCAACCGCATCTGCGTCGCCGAGGGCGACACCCCGGTCGAGCCGCGCTGACGGACGCGGCGTGTCTCGGCTACACTTCGCGCGCTTTTCACCAACCGAGCCGCGCCCATGAATGTCCCCGCCCTGAAGTATCGCCGCATCCTGCTCAAGCTCTCGGGTGAGGCGCTGATGGGCAAGGCCGACTACGGGATCGACCCGGAAGTGATCGGCCGGCTGGCCAGGGAGATCCTCGAGGCCAGCCGCGCCGGCGTGCAGGTCGGCGTGGTGATCGGCGGCGGCAACATCTTCCGCGGCGCCGGCTTGCAGGCGGCCGGCATGGACCGGGTCACCGGCGACCACATGGGCATGCTGGCCACGGTGATGAACGCCCTGGCCATGCAGGACGCACTGGAACAGCTCGGCGCCTTTGCCCGGGTGATGAGCGCGCTGAAGATCAACGAAGTCTGCGAGGACTTCATCCGCCGTCGCGCCATCCGCCACTTGGACAAGGGCCGGATCGTCATCTTCGCGGCCGGGACCGGCAACCCTTTCTTCACCACCGACTCGGCGGCGGCGCTACGCGCGATCGAGGTCGGTGCGGACCTGCTGCTGAAAGCCACCAAGGTCGACGGCGTGTACGACGCCGACCCGAAGAAGAACACCGACGCCAAACGCTACGAGCGGCTCGGCTACGCCGAGGTCATCGCCCGCAATCTGCAGGTGATGGACACCGCCGCGATCGCCCTGTGCCGCGACTACAACATTCCGCTGCGCATCTACGACATGACCCAACCGGGCAATCTGATGCGCATCCTGCAGGGCGAGCCGATCGGCACGCTGGTGCACTCCTGAGGCCGGGCATGGGGCGCGGGTGAGGGAATCGCCCGGCGCCCCGCCCGGCGACGCCCGAGCGCGCTCCCGCCCCTCGGTTCCCGATTCCCGATTCCCGCCCGGCCGTCGGCCGGGCCTATAATCCGCCGTTCGCTTCCATTCGCCGCGGAGTCCGCGATGCTCAACGAAATCAAGAAAGACGCCCAGACCCGGATGGCCAAGAGCGTCGAGGCCCTGCGCCAGGATCTGACCAAGCTGCGCACCGGCCGCGCCAGTACCGCCCTGGTCGACCACCTCAAGGTCAACTACTACGGCTCGGAAGTGCCGCTCTCGCAGGTGGCCAGCGTGGCCGTCGCCGACGCCCGCTCGCTGACCATCACGCCGTGGGAGAAGAACATGGTGCAGGCGGTCGAGAAGGCCATCCTGACCTCCGACCTCGGCCTGACCCCGAACACCGCCGGCACGGTGATCCGCATCAACCTGCCGCCGCTGACCGAGGAGCGTCGCAGGGAACTGACCAGGCATGTCCACCACGAGGGCGAGAACGCCAAGGTCGCAGTGCGCAACATCCGCCGCGACGCACTGCACCAGGTCAAGGAGCTGCTCAAGGAAAAGCAGGTCACCGAGGACGAGGCGCGACGCGCCGAAGAGGAAATCCAGAAACTCACCGACAAGGCGGTGAAGGACGTCGACGAGGTGGTCAAGGCCAAGGAGCAGGAGCTGTTGGCGATCTGATCCGTCGACGGTCGCCGATGAACTCCGACCCCTCCCGCCTGGCCTCGCCCGCCCGCAAGCCGCGCCACATCGCCGGCATCATGGACGGCAACGGCCGCTGGGCCGAGCAGCGCAAGCGGCCGCGCACGATCGGCCATCGCGCGGGCGCGCGCGCGGTCAATGTCTGCATCGACTTCTGTCTGCGCGAGGGCATCCAGGCGCTGACCCTGTTCGCCTTTTCCAGCGAGAACTGGAAACGGCCGCAGGAGGAGGTCGGCGCGCTGATGCGGCTGTTCCTCAACGCGCTCGAGCGCGAGGTCGACGAATTGCACCGCCGCGGCGTGCGCCTGCGCTTCATCGGCGAACGCGCCCAGTTTTCCGCCGGCATCCGCGAGCGCATGGCCGCCGCCGAGGCGTTGACGGCCGGCAACGCCGCGCTGCAGCTCACCATCGCCGCCAGCTACGGCGGCCGCTGGGACATCACCCAGGCCGCGCGTCGGCTGGCCGAGCAGGTCGCCACCGGCACGCTGACGCCGGCACAGATCGACGAGACCCGCTTCGCCCGCGAGCTCAGCCTGGCCGAGCTGCCCGAGCCGGATCTGTTCATCCGCACCGGCGGCGAACAGCGCATCAGCAATTTCCTGCTCTGGCAGATGGCCTACACCGAGCTGTGGTTCACCGACACGCTCTGGCCGGACCTGAGCGAGGACACCCTGCGCGCCGCACTGGCCGACTTCGCGGCCCGCGAGCGCCGTTTCGGCCTCACCGGGGCGCAACTGGCCGCCGGCCTGACAGGAGAATCCACATGACCGGACAGCGCGTACTGACCGCCGCCCTGCTCGGCCCCCTC